>JAAZLA010000251.1 GCA_012799545.1 Treponema sp. | reverse complement strand
GATCCACAAAGCACCGAAGTTTTTAGACGTCGCATCGCTCGATTTAAACCACGCCTTATTCTCAACATGATTGACGACCCAAAAGATGCAGATAAGGCACAAAAAATCCGTCGCTCTTGCACAGAATATCTTGGGCTTGAACTCGAACATCTGGGAATTATTTACAGGGATAGTTTGCAAGATATAGCTCTTGCATCTCGCTTACCTATCGTTATCTATAAGCCAAATGCCATGCTCTCCCAAGCAATCTTTCGCATAAGTGAAAAAATCGCATTCTCAGAAACAATTCGTTTTGATTCCGATGGGAATTATGACAGTTTTCAATATGCCGAAAGTGAGGCTCAAGAAGACTTTGAAAATAAAATGACCTATATAGAAGAATTGCTTGGCACAGGCGCTTTAACGATGAATGAGCTTGCCGAAACTATAAAAACACAACAATATGAAATAAGTCAGTTAAAAAAAGAGAATGCGCTTTTAAAAACAAAAATTGTAAAAGCCCTATCTCAAGGATTTACACTATAAGAGGTTACTATGTTATTAGCTATTAATTATCCTTCATGGATACATCCACAAATATTTCCCAACATTCCATTCCTTGGTTTATTGCGATGGTATGGGCTCATGTACGTCTTTGCCTTTGCTACCGCATATCTCGTTATGAACAAACTTCGAAAAAATAAAAAGCTCGATACAAACAATGTTGAAACAAGCGAAGACGATTTGTTTAGCTTTTTTTTAACCGGCATTATTTTTCTACTCATTGGGGCACGTCTTTTTTCTGCCCTCATCTATGACAGCTCAAAACTCTATTATAGAAAACCCTGGCTTATTTTTTGGCCCTTTGATGAAAACTGGAACTTTACCGGCCTTGCTGGCATGTCCTACCACGGCGGTGTTGTCGGCGGCACCCTCGGCATCGTTCTCTGGTGCATCCGTCACAAACGCCCCGTCTTACAATGGGCTGACGCAATGGCTGTTGCAATCCCTTTAGGTTACACCTTTGGACGTTTAGGCAACTTCTTAAACGCAGAGCTCTATGGACGAATTACAACCATGCCTTGGGGTATGATTTTCCCCGATGCACAACGGTTTTCAGCCTCTATTCCATGGGTTGCAGAATTTGCCCAAAAGGCTGGCTTAGAAATAAGCAGCGGTTTAGTAAACCTCCCACGTCATCCAAGCCAACTCTACGAAGCTTTTTTTGAAGGTCTATTTCTCTTTGGAGTAAACTACGCGGTAAGCAAAAAAAAGCCCTATCCAGGTTTTCTAACGGGACTTTTTTATGCAGGCTATGGTTTTGTTCGCTTTATTATTGAATATTTCCGAGAACCAGATATAGACCTCGGTTTTAGAATTGCAAAAATAAGCGATACACCCACATATTTGAATGTATCGCTTTTAAATATTTCCACTGGGCAAATTCTTTGCTTTATTATGTTTGTGGCGGGGATTTCACTTATAATTGTCCAAGGAATTCGCCACAAAAAAATGAAGTCGAGGGATTAGCCCCTCGATTAGTCCCTCATTAGTCCCTATCGATGCAAGAAGCAAGTGCCTCTTTTGTAAATGAAAAATGTTCTGCAACAATTGGACCAGGTGCAGATTCCCCAAAGGAATCGAGGTGAAAAGCGTCTTCTTTGCTTGAAGCAAGCCCTTCCCAGCCCATTTTTGAGCCAGCTTCGACTGTTATAACGCGTCGTGCTTTTCCTATAAGCGTTTCTTGCAAAAGAGCATCTTGTGCTAAAAACAATTCTCTATCAAGCACAGAAAGGACTCGCACGTTTTTGTTTTTGCTTATCTTTAGCGCATCGAGGGCTAAAGAAACTTCTGAACCCGTTGCCAAGATAGTAATATCAGGCTCAGTTTCAGTGTTTTTTACCACATAGGCGCCCATTTTTATGCTCTCTTTCCAATCAGGGTCATCTTTTTCATAAACAGCAATATTTTGTCGCGTTAAAACTAAGGCTGTTGGGCCTATTTTATGATTCATAGCGATTTTCCAAGCTTCAACAGTTTCTTCTGCATCCCCTGGGCGAAGCAAGCGCATATTTGGTATCGCACGCAAAGAGGCAAGCATTTCTATCGGTTGATGCGTTGGACCATCTTCCCCAACAAAGATTGAATCATGAGTAAAAATATAGAGCACAGGAAGCTTCATCAAAGCAGAAAGACGAAGTGCTGGACGGGCATAATCAGAAAACACTAAGAAAGTTGCACAAAAGGCACGGAAGCCGCCGTGGATTTGTATCCCGTTTGAAATACTCGCCATAGCAAACTCTCGGATACCATAACGGATATAGCGCCCACCGTGATTGTCTTTTGCATAATCTTCGGAGCCTTTTATCGAAGTTAGATTTGGACCCTGCAAGTCAGCAGAACCACCGACTATATTTTTAAAACTATCTGCCAAGGCTGTGAGTGCTTTGCCACTCGAGGCCCTTGTTGCCAAACTATCGCCAACAGAGAAAATAGGCAAGTCTACCTGATCGAAAGAAAGCTCATCTTCGTTAAAATAAGCATCCCATTCTTTTTTTAAGTCTGGATTTTCCTTCGCCCATAAGGCAAAGTCATCCTGCCATTGCGTATAGTTTTTTTCAAAAAGTGCTTTTTTTTCTGCAAAATAGCTATAGGCTTCTGGATCAACATAAAAGCTTTCATCAGGATGAATACCTAGAACTTCCTTTGCTTTTTGAATGCCTTCTTTTCCAAGCGGCGCACCGTGTGCTGCAGCCAAGCCTTCTACCGTCGGAGCATGTTTCCCTATCGTTGATTTAAGCATGATAAAAGAAGGACGGCTGTCTTTTTTTGCTTCTGCAACCAAGGCGGCTATCTCTTCATAATCATACATGGAACCAGAAAGCACCTGCCAGCCATAAGCTTCATATCGCTTTTGTATATCTTCCGTAAAGGTTAGGTCCGTAGAACCGTCAATTGAGATGCGGTTTTCGTCATAAAAGGCAATGAGTTTACCAAGCCCTAAATGCCCTGCCAAACTTGATGCCTCGGAAGTCACGCCTTCCATGAGACAGCCCTCACCCAAAAGCACATAGGTATAATGATCTATAAATTTTGTTTTTTCTGTATTGAATTTTGAAGCAAGCATTGTTTCGGCAATCGCCATACCAACCGCCATCGCCAAACCTTGTCCGAGAGGACCAGTTGTTACATCAACACCTTCAGTATAGCCCCACTCTGGATGCCCCGGCGTTTTTGAACCAAGTTGACGAAAGTTTTTTATATCATCAAGGCTGAGATTATAACCACTCAAATGCAGTATCGCATATAAAAGCATAGAACCGTGTCCAGCTGAAAGCACAAAACGATCACGATTTATCCAAAGTGGGTTTGCAGGATTATGCTGCATTATCTCACCATATAAAAGACTTGCGAGTTCTGCACAACCAAGCGGTAAACCAGGGTGCCCAGATTGTGCTTTTTGAATTGCATCCATACTTAAACTTCTAATTGATTTAGAAACAGCGTCAAGTTGTTTTTTGTTCATTTAATTTCCTTACATTTGATATTTTTTTATTTCAGTTAATAATTCATGTTCTTGAGGACGAGTTTTTAATACATCGATAAAAGTTTGCTTTTGAAATAAAAAGGCTAAATTTGAAAGTACATTTAAGTGCGTTGATTTATTACTTGACAATACCACAAACAAAGCAAAAACAGGCTTTAAATCCGGTGTTTCTATACCAAGCGATTCTTCCAAAAAACAAACAATAATTCGTTGCTCATCAAACTGCGTCAAAATAGGATGCCTTGGGTGCGGAATTGCAATTCCTTTGCCGACAGCCGTGCTCATCATTTCTTCTCGAAGACAAAGTTCCGTGTAAAAAAACTCTGGGTTCAACTCCCTAGGTAAAGAAACGAGCTGCGAGAGATTTTTATATACTTCTTGAAATGTTGCACCCTTTACGTCGTAATAAAGTCCGCCCCGATGAATGAGCTCACTTAAATTAACATACTCATGCATATATACCCCAGTTATTTTCAAAAGATACCCTCATAATAACACTTCTTTAAGCTGAATTCAACAGAAAAAAAACAAGGAGAACCGTGTCAAATTAACACAGATGTAAAATAAGCGTATCAAATTGTTTTATTTTTATTCAAGACTTTATAAAACTTCACAAAAATGTATCAATATGACACTATGTTTTAACATCTAAATTTCTCTCTTCATGAAAAAATAAAAAAAACTAAGAAATTTCACCTTTTTTCTTTATTTTTTAGATAAAAAATGACGCATTGTGCTTGCCAAAACTCGAAAGTTGGCACGAAAATTGCATATATAATAAGTGAAAAGCGATTTCATACGAGTTATGAAAATAACAATATAAAACTTTGGAGGTTATTATGAACACAGTATCATTATTTACACCACGATTCACCACAAATTTTTTCGATGCATTCGACAGGGAATTCTTAAACTATGCTTCTAAAGAAGAAAAAATTTATAAACCGCTTGTAGACGTGAGAGAACTAGAAAATGCCTATATTCTTGAAATGGAATTACCTGGACTTGATGAAAACAATATTGATATCAGTCTCAAGGACAATGTCCTCAGTATTGCAAGTATTAGTGAAGCTGTAAAAGAAGAGTCCCATGAGGAAGGCAAAAAAGAAGTAAAAGAGCCAAAAAAAGACCTGGTAAAAGCCCGTGATGAACAAAAAGACGAAGCAAAATGGCTTATAAGAGAACGTAAGACCTATAGCTTTACTCGAAGATTCACCCTTCCAAAAGATATCGACGAGAATGCAGTAAGTGCACAATTTAAAAACGGTCTTTTGACTATCACGCTCAATCGGAAGGAAGAGGCTCAGGCAAAAACAATTAAAATTTCTGCCTAGTTTCATCGATTTAAATCAGTCTGTTTTACAGACCTAAAAAAAACACTCCCGCAAGTAGGCGAGGAGTGTTTTTTTTTATTTATTGGATAAGACGAATATCTTCAATTTCAGCATCGAGTTCTTTTAGGATTTCCACCATTTTCTCTTCTGAAATTCCCGAAACTTTTACAGTACATTGGCGCCGAGTGCTGTCCTCACAATCACCCGTTACAATAGAAACAATATTACCCGAGGCATTTGCAACTTTTTCGGTAAATTTGGCAAGTTGTCCAGGTTTTTCATCTAAGCAAAAAATAACACGAACACCACCATAACGTGCACCAAACATTTCTACAAAGCAACGAAATAAATCACTCTCTGTGATAATACCAACGAGCAAAGAGCCTTTTAGAACCGGCAAACAGCCTATCTCTTTATCTGCCATTATTTTTGCAGCTTCTTCGACAACCTCTGTTTCTTGCACCGTTATAACAGGCTTTGTCATAATTTTTTCAGCCTTTAATTTTGCAAGCAAATAACTTATTTCATACATATCCAAGGTTGTCCCCGAAGAAGGGCTCGACTGCATGAGATCTTTTTTTGTAATTATTCCCACAAGTCTATCGTTATCATCGAGTACTGGCAGTTTTCCAATCTTCTCTTTTGCCATAAGTTCTCTCACATCATTTACCGACGTCTGTGGGCGAACATAGCGCGGTTTTTTAGTCATTACTTTTGCAACGATCATCTTTTACAACCCCTTTTTATAGATGTAAATACACAAACCTAATCCTAGGTTCCCAGATATGCAGCCTTTACTTCAGCATCCTTCAACAAAGTCTTTGCTTCACCTTCTTTTATTATAACACCAGTTTCTAGTATATAAGCATAATTTGCAATTGCGAGCGCCTTATAGGCATTTTGTTCAACCAAAAGAACAGTTGTTCCTTGTGCATTGATAGTCTCAATGATGGAAAAAATCTCTTCAACAAGTATAGGAGCAAGACCCATAGAGGGCTCATCCAAAAGCAAGAGGCTTGGCTTTGACATAAGCGCCCTACCCATTGCTAACATCTGTTGCTCGCCTCCCGACAAGGTACCAGAAGTTTGATGCAGCCTCTCCTTCAATCGTGGAAAGGTCTCATAGACAAAATCTAAGTCTCGGCGTATTTCTTTTTTATCTTTTCGTAGATAGGCACCCATTTCAAGATTTTCCTTAACCGTCATGTTTGCAAAAACACGCCTTCCTTCAGGAACCTGAATAAGACCTTGGGAAACTATTTTTTCAGAGGAAAGATTTTGTATTTCTGAACCATTAAAAAAGATTTTTCCTCCTGACTTTTCTATAATATTTGATATCGCATGCAAACTCGTTGTTTTTCCCGCTCCATTGGAACCGATGAGCGTTACAACCTGCCCTTTTTCAACCTTAAAAGAAATTCCACGCAAAGCCTTTATAGCACCGTAAGATACCTGTAAATCATTCACTTTCAACATGCTCGAGAGCCTCCTCACCTAAATAGGCCTTAATCACCTGTGGGTCTTTTTTTATCTCTTCAGGTAAACCACGTGCTATAATTTTTCCATAATCAAGCACAATGAGCCGCTCGCAAATTCCCATAACAAGCTTCATATCATGTTCAATAAGCAAAATAGTTAGATCAAATTCTTTTCGTATAAAGGCAATCAATTCCATAAGCTCTTCTGTTTCTTGTGGATTCATACCAGCAGCAGGTTCATCCAAAAACAAAACCTGTGGTCTTGCTGCAAGCGCACGTACAATTTCCAGCTTTCTTTGCTCCCCATAAGGCAAATTTTTTGCAAGCTCGTCTTTTTTATCAGCAATTTTAAATAAGGACAATAATTGCAAAGCTTTTTCTTCTATTATTCCTTCGTCACTGCGAAATTTTTTTGTACGCAATAAAACATCAAAGATATTTGCCTTTCTATGTGCATGTAAGGCAATTTTCACATTGTCTATCACAGAAAGGGAATTAAAGAGGCGAATATTTTGAAAGGTCCGCGCAATCCCTACCTTATTTAAAACAGCCGGTTGCTTTTTCCCAATGGAATGTACGCGAGAGCGCTCATCCCAATAAATTATTTCCCCTTCAGTTGGCGTATAAATTCCCGTGAGCATATTGAAAACTGTTGTTTTCCCTGCACCATTCGGACCAATTAAGCCGACAAGCTCATTTTGATACAACTCAAAAGAAAATTTATCTACCGCACGCAAGCCACCAAAAACAATCGAAAGATCAGTCGCCTGCATAATCATTTTATTTTTCATTTTTTACTCTCACTTTTTTGAAAAAAGCAAAAAGTCTTTTCTCGGTTTTAACAAAAGAAAATTCCCTTGTACCCAAAAGCCCATCAGGTTTGTATAACATGACAAAAATCAAAATCAAGGGATATACCAACAATCGATAGTCTTGCAAAAAGCGTAAAAATTCTTGCAAAGAAGTCAGTGTAAAGGCCGCTACAACAGAGCCAGTAATCGAGCCCATTCCACCGAGCACAACAAAGATGAGATACTCAATACTTCTATTGAAGGATGCCATTTCAGGCTTAATAAACCCAATAAACGGAGCATACAATGCACCCCCAATGCCAGCAACAAAGGAAGCAATAATAAAACCTGTCATCTTATACTTAAAAACCCCAATGCCATTTGAGTTTGCTGCAATTTCATCTTCTCGAACCGCTAAAATAGCTCGCCCAAAACTAGAACGAATAAAATTTTGGAAAAGTACAATTATCACAATAAGGAAAAACACTATAACAAAAAATGAAACTTCAGGATTTAAAGTAAAATTCACGGCAGCCGGAGCAACAAAACGCTTACCATTTGCACCACCCGTTATAGACTTAAAATTCATCAGTATAACCTTAATTATCTCTCCAAAACCAAGCGTAACAATTGCGAGATAATCACCCCGTAGCTTCAAAGTCGGAAAACCAATCAAAAAACCTACGAGGGCAGCAGAAAATCCCGCAAAAATAATACTCAAGCCCATTGGCAAACCAAGATTTTCTGTCAAAAGGATACTCATATAGGCACCAATCGCCATAAAACTCGCTTGCCCAAGAGAGAGTTGACCCGTAAACCCACAAATAATATTGACTGAAATTGCCATAATTGCATTTATAGCAGCTAAAGTTATGATTTGTGCAAAATATTCATCGATAATTGTAAATTTTATTAGAATAGTCGGAATAATGAGTAAAAAAAGCGAAACAAGGAGGGGAAAAATCATTTTTTTATTGAACATTTTTGTGTTTTGCATTTTTACACCTTTTCCCTTTCATTTTTTCCCATTAAACCAGTTGGTTTAACGAGTAAAATAATAATTAAGATTGCGAACGAAATAGCATTTGCAAACTGTGAGCTAATAAAGCCCTTTGCGAGAGTTTCTGCTAAGCCCAATATATACCCACCGATCATCGCACCGGGTATAGAACCAATACCACCCAAAACCGCTGCAATAAAAGCTTTTAAGCCCGGAGCCGCACCCATAGTTGGTGTAATTTGCGGGTAAGCTGTTGCATACAAAACTCCTCCCACTGCAGCCAGAGCTGCACCGAGAGCAAAGGTAAAACTAATCGTCTTATTTACAGAAATCCCCATTAAACTTGCAGCCTTATTATCAAAAGATACAGCACGCAAAGCCTTTCCTATCTTTGTAAATTTAATTATATAAGCAAGTATCAACATTAAAATTGCAGACAAAGCTATAACGATTAACTGAATATTTGAAAGTGAAAAAGAACCAATATACACTGTCGATTTTGCAAGCGTTGGAAATTGTCTCGGATTCGGTCCAATGAATGGAATAACACGAGCAGCATTTTGTATAATCAATGACATCGCAATAGCAGTTATCAAAGAATTCAACCTTGGTGCATTTCTCAAAGGCCGATAGGCAAATCGCTCGATCACAATAGCAAACAAGGCACAGACTACCATAGAAATAATTATTGCTACAAAAAAGCCAAACGGACTTGTTCCAAAAGCAGATAGCACAAAAAAACCAACATAGGCACCAACCATGAGTATGTCGCCGTGTGCAAAATTTATCAACTTTACGATGCCGTATACCATGGTATAGCCCAAGGCAATGAGGGCATAAATACTACCGAGAGAAATCCCATTTATGAGTTGTTGTATTACCATCGAATTTGTGTCCACATTACCTCCATAAAAAGTCAATTTCGAAAATTTTAATTTTAGAAATTGACTTTTTTCAGCACTTTCGCAATGTAATGAGAAAGTGCAGTAAATCCCACGTTTGCTAGCAAACGTGCAAATGAAAAGGATGGCACTATTTTAGCCATACTTTTCATTACTCCTCCATAAAAACTCGCTCTCGCAATGTAATAAGAAAGTTTGAATTTATTTTACCCTTTTCTAGCCAATAGGTAAATAGCAAAAAAAAAGCCTATATCACATTTTTGCAATAAAGGCCTTTTTTAGTTTAAAATCCACGCTTAGGGATTAACAGTTGCCTTATATACAGGAGTCAAGACAGAATCTTGTTTAACAATTTCCATCATTACAGCAGACTTAATCGGGTTTCGTTTTGCATCAAAGGTTAATTGTCCAGTAACATAGGCTCCATTTGTTTTTTCAACCTCATTTCGAACAATACTTGCCTCTTCAGATCCAGCTCTTTCCATTGCATCTTTTAAGATATACACACTGTCGTAACCTAAGGCTGCAAAAGAAACAGGAGTTGACTTATACCTATCTTTATAGGCGTTTACAAAAGACACAACGATATCATCTGTTGAGTCAGCCGCATAGTGATCAGAATAAAATCCGTTTAAAACTTCATCGCCTGCATTATCTACAAGTCCTCCCCATCCATCAGCACCTACAATTGGTGTATGAATATCTTGTGCGCGCAATTGTTTCGCTATTAAAGATACAGTGGCATAGTAGTCGGGAAGGTAAACAACATCAGGATTTGCAGATTTAATTTTTGTAATTTGAGCATTAAAATCTACATCACCTGTAGTATAGGATTCTTCTGCTACCATTGAACCACCATTTGCCACAAAAGATTTTTTAAAGTTTTCATACAAACCGACAGAATAATCGTTATCTGTATCATACAAAACTGCAGCACGTTTTGAGTCCAAGCTTTCAGCTGCAAATTTGCCACCAACGGTTCCTTGGAATGGGTCAATAAAACATACTCTAAACACATAATTACCTGCATCGGTAATTGACTCCATAGTTGCAGCCGGTGCAATTAAGAGAACCTTTTGATTTTGTGCAAGAGTTGTAATTGCTGCAGTACAACCAGAAGTTAAAGACCCAATAACGATTTTAACCTTATCTTTTGAAGTAAGTTTTTTAAAAGCATTTACTGTCTTTTCAGGTGAACCTTCATCATCTTCAGAAATAAGAACGACTTGCTTACCGTTTACTCCGCCCTTCGCATTAATTTCCGATATAGCAAGTTCTATACCGTTTTTAGCTTCAACGCCATAAACAGCTACATCTCCAGATAAGGGAAAAATACCACCGATTTTAATAACAGAAGTATCTTCTTTTGAACACCCAATAAAAAACATGAGTGTAAATAAAGCTATTAGTATTGTTTTAATTACTTTTTTCATAGCTCCTCCTCTTTTTTTGATGAACTATTACGCAATTTATACGCAACAATTCATTCTTCTCCATATTTCTAATATTTTACAATTTTTTTTTTAACTTGTCTATAAATATACAAGATTTATAGCAAAAAATCATATCTAAAGTACTTTAAACAAAAAAAACTGCCCGCAGGCAGTTTTTTACAAAATTTAATTAGCTTGCTTTATTAGCTTTGTTTTTGTTTGTAGCCTTACAAATTTTGCAAATCTTGTTTTTTGCGCCGTCAATCTCAACTTCATGTAAAATTTTAACGCCTTCACGTTTACATTGCGCACAAAGACCTCTACCACTTGCGGGTAATTCTCTAAGATTTCTTCCTCTAAATGATTTTGACATAGATATCTCCTATTCTTCAGTCTTTTCGTTTTCAGTAGATGGCTCAGCAGCTGTTGCTTTGCTTAAATCTTCAGCTTTTTCAGTAGTTTTCGCCTTCGTTTTTGACTTAGTATCTACCTTTGCCTTCGTGTCAGCATTGGCCTTTTTCACATCTTTTTTTTCTGACTTTGAAGCTGGCTTTGTATCACCATCTAAAGAAAAATCAACTAATTCTAAGATTACCATATCTGCAGCATCGCCTTGTCTAAAACCGAGCTTGAGAACTCTTGTGTAGCCACCAGCTCGATCTTTCATGCGCGGACCAATATCAGTAAAAAGCTTTGCAAGAATTATTTTATCTTGAATAAAACGAGCAGCTTGTCTTCTGTTGTGTACAGAGTCAACTTTACTTCGTGTAATCAATTTTTCAGCGGTTTTTCTAACCTCGAGCGCCTTTGCCTTTGTTGTTGTTATTCTTTCAAATCGAAACAACGAGGTGACCATATTGCGAGTCATAGCGCGTCTATGTGCACTTGTTCGAGAAAGTGCATTAAAACCCATTTTATGATTCATCTGATTCTTCCTTCGAGGCTGCTAAGTCAACTTTTGCACGTAAATGGCTATAGTCAGTCATTCCTAAACTTAAATTCCATTCTTGTAGTTTTTCTTTAATTTCAGCTAAACTCTTTTTGCCGAAATTTCTAGTCTTAGCAATATCCTCTTCTGATTTTTTTGTTAATTCACCAATAGTGCGAATGTTAGCATTTTTCAAACAGTTCGATGAACGTACCGTCAACTCAAGTTCTTCCACAGGTGTATTGAGAATTTTACGAATTCTTTCATCTGCTTCATCTTGATCGTCTTGCTTATGATCATCATCTTCATTAAAGTTTATAAAGATCGCAAAATGATCCTTTGCAATCTTCGCACCTTCAGCTAAAGCATCCTCAGGTGAAATAGTACCGTCTGTCCAAATTTCAATAATTAACTTATCATAATCATTTCGTTGTCCTACACGACAAGGTTCTATTGAGTATTGAACACGAGTAACTGGAGTGAAAATAGCGTCCATTGGGATAGTGTTTACAAACTCGATGTAGTTTTCATTTATCTCAGCTGGAACATATCCACGGCCAAGGTCAACTTGTACTACAAATTCAATATGCGCGTTTTCCATCATAGTAAACAAGTGCATATCTTTTGTAAAAACTTCTAGACTGCCCCCTTTTTCAAGCATATCACTCGTTACTTTTCCAGGTCCTTTAAACTCAAAGGTAAAAGTATCTTGTTCAATATCTTCAGGTAATCGAAGTCGCACTTGTTTAAGTGTGTTTAAAATTTCTAGCGTATCTTCAACAACATTTGGAATAGCCTCAAACTCACTAGAAATAACATGAGGAACAGCATCTGCATCAAATGACGTAATTCTCACAGAACTAACGGCATAGCCTTGAATTGAAGAAAGTAATACTCGGCGCAATGTATTGCCTACAGTCGTACCAAAACCAGTTTCAAAAGGAAAGGCTGAAAACTTACCATAGTGATTGTTTACATCAATATGTTCAAAGTTTATGCCTTTTGGTTTCTTAAATCCTTTAAGCAGATTTTTGCGTGCCATTAATACTCCTTATTTTGAATAAAGCTCAACGATGAGCTGTTCTTTAATGTCGGCAAGATCTGCTACCTCTTCACGAGATGGATATGAGACAAAAGTTGCCTTTTGTGCATCAATATCAAGATCTATCCAAGAAGAAACGCCTGATTTAGAAACTTCTTTTAAAGAATCTAAAATGCTCACCAGTTTCTTACTCTTTTCTTTTACTTCTACTACATCACTTGGTTTTAAGTGATAGCTCGGAATATTAACTCGTTTTCCATTTACAAGAATATGTCCATGTGAAACCAGTTGTCGAGCCTGTGATCGGCTTGCAGCTAGGTGCATTCGATATACAAAGTTGTCGAGGCGTGATTCTAGCAAGATAATAAGGTTTTCACCGGTAACACCAGTCATTCTATTTGCTTTTTCAAATGTAAGGTGGAATTGTTTTTCTAACATTCCGTACATTCTCTTAAGCTTTTGTTTTTCTCGAAGTTGAAGTCCGTATTCACTTCTTTTCCCAATTCGAGCCTTCGGATCCTTACCAGGAGCTCCTCTTTTTTTATTTAAAGGGCATTTATCGCTATTGCATCGATCGCCTTTTAGGTATAATTTTCTTTGTTCTGTTCTACAAAGTCTGCAAACAGGACCATTATATCTTCCCATTTCTTAGTTCTCCTTCACTACATTCGTCGTGTTTTTCTAGGTCGACATCCATTGTGTGGGATCGGTGTAACATCGGAAATTGATTTAACCTTTAGACCTAAAGCGCCTAAAGATCGAACCGCAGATTCACGACCAACACCGGGGCCTTTCACATACACATGCACTTCACGCAAGCCATAACTCACAGCCTTTTGTACAGCTGTTTCTGCAACAGTTTGTGCTGCAAAAGGAGTTGATTTTTTTGCTCCACGGAAACCTAAACCACCAGATGAAGCCCAGGAGAGCGCATTTCCTTTAAGGTCTGTAATGGTAACAATGGTATTGTTGAAGGTTGCTTGAATATATACATTCCCTTCATATACGCTTTTTTTCTCTTTTCGTCTTTTAACGGTAGCCATTTAAAATACCTCCACCTATAGCCTATTTCTTCTTGCCTGCAACGGTCTTTTTTCTACCCTTGCGTGTGCGAGAATTAGTACGAGTACGTTGACCGCGAACAGGTAGTCCCTTTCTATGTCGAAGACCACGGTAGCAGCCAATGTCCATAAGGCGTTTAATATTTAGACCTGTTTCAGATCGTAGTCTACCTTCTACCTTATATTCAGCATCAATAAGTGTCCGAATAACACCAACTTCATCCTGTGAAAGATCGTTCATCATACGATTCGGATCAATCTTTGTTTTTTCGCAGATTTCATCTGCACTGGATCGTCCAATTCCGTAAATATACGTCAAAGCGATATTGACATGCTTATTTGGGAGGTCAACTCCCGCAATTCGAGCCATCTAATTCTCCTTAAGCTCCGCTTAGCCCTGTTTTTGCTTATGTTTCGGGTTAGTACAAATAATTCGGACAACGCCAAATCGTTTAATTACCTTACACTTATCACAAATGGGCTTTACACTAGTTCTAACTTTCATAATATCCCCCTGGATAAATTCATAGTGTCATTGTTGAATCTCAGCAAATCGCAATGATTACAATTCAACATTTAAGTATTAAACACTATTTCCAAAAAAACTTCTACAAGCTAGAAAAAAAATTTTCAGCTTTTTTTGATATTTTCATAAAGAAAACACCGGAGGCATAAAAAACAAAGCTTTCTATGCCATAGATACTGTAAAATAAGGAGGTTTTCTAGAAGTTCTAAAAAACCTGCTCAAGCTAAAGGTTACGAGACCGTAGCTTTCCTTTTTTTACTAAGCCGTCATGATGATGCATTTTTAACAATGCTTCCACTTGACTCATTGTATCTAAATCAACTCCAACTAAAATCAATAAGGAAGTTCCACCGATTATAGAAGAAATCGAATGTGGAAAACCAAATAGATTTTGGATAATAGTCGGAATTACTGCAATAAAAGCAAGGTACAGGGACCCAGGTAACATGAGCCTGTTCAATACTTTTTGCATATATTCTTCCATTTTGTCAGTTCGAATTCCAGGAATTGAGCCGCCATTTTCCCGGATATTTTTTGCAATTTCTGTGGGGTTCAAGGTAACTTGAGTGTAGAAGTAAGCAAAAAACACGATTAACAAAACTTGTATAATATTATACCACCAGCCTGAAGGAGTTAAAAAGTTTGCAAGTCTTGCAAGCCATCTATATTTAACACCAAAGCTTGTAGCTAATTGTAAAGGAAAGGTTAAAAAAGATGAGGCAAAAATAACAGGGATAACACCTGATGGATTAAGCTTAAATGGAATGTAAGTATTTTGCCCACCATACATTTTACGCCCAACAACTCGTTTCGCATAATGCACAGGTATCTTTCTTTGACCTTGTTGTTCATACACGACAAGAGCGACAACGGCAACAAACATAAGTAAGACAACTACGACAAAAACAACGTTAATTTCATTGTTTTTAACTAAACCACCCAGTTCCCAAACAGCAGATGGTAAACGAGAAACAATACCTGCAAAAATAAGCATCGAAACACCGTTCCCTATGCCTCTAGAAGTAATTTGTTCACCAAGCCATATAGTAGCCATCGTTCCTGTTGTTATTGAAACCATCGCAATTGCTCTAAAAAGCCAAATATTTTGTATTAAAACAGCATTTGGAATAGAGTATGCGTAGGCTACAACAGCAAGAGATTGGATTAAGCTGACAAAAACAGTTCCAATTCGTGTCCATGTTTGAAATTTCTTTTGTCCACCATCTTCTTGTACCATTTTCTTGAGCGAAGGGAAAATTATCAATGCAAGTTGCATAATAATCTGTGTTGAAATATATGGGGTAACACCAAGCATAAAAAGTGAAAACTTAGAGAAAGCTCCACCTGCAAAAAAGTTCATATAATCAACAAAGGCATTCCCCTTTGTTAAAGAAGAAAAGTACGTTGTTAAAGCTTGTGCACTTATGCCTGGTATTGTTAAAACACCACCAAATCGATACACAGCAAGAACAATAAAAGTGAAGAGGATTCTCTCTCGTAGTTCTTTTACTCTAAACATATTAACTATAGGATTGTTTGCCATCTTTTTCTCACTTTTATTCGTTACTTATCGCAACTGTTCCGCCAATTTTTTCTATTTTTTCTTTTGCAGAAGCTGAAACCTTGTCAACATTAACAGTAAGTTTTTTTGTCAACTCACCATCACCCAATACTTTTACTAAAATACCCGCTTTTTTTAACAAGCCTTTTTTAATGAGTGTTTCCTTAGAAACTGTTTCACCATTTTCGTATTTTGCTTCCAAATCACGAAGATTAAAAAGAGCATATTCTTTTTTAAACGGATAGTTAGAAAAACCTCTAATAGCAATGCGTCGGTATAAGGGCATTTGTCCACCTTCAAAACCTACATAGGTACCACCACCAGATCTTGATTGTTGACCCTTATTTCCGCGGCCTGCAGTTGTTCCAAGCCCAGATCCTGAACCTCGACCAACTATCTTTTTTGCTTTATTTGCACCAACTGGTGCTTTAAGAGTAAAATCAGACATTAATTCAACTCCTCGTATGTTACCAAGTGAGAAACAGCTGCAACCATACCCATAATAGCAGGATTTACCTCATGTTCCACCGTGGAATTTAGTTTTTTAAGACCGAGACTTCGAACAGTAGCAACCTTTGGCGCTTTTTGCCCAATAGTGCTTCGTACTAAAGTAATTTTAATTCTTTTATTCTTAGCCATAGTTACCCCCAAACATCCTTGAGAGCTTTTCCTCTGTTTTTAGCAATAACTCGAGCATCCATTAAGCCATCAATAGCAGCAAATGTTGCTTGTACTACATTTATGGATGTGTTTGAGCCAAGTGACTTAGACATAACGTCCGTTGCGCCAGCTGCTTCCAATACCGCCCGCACTGGTCCACCAGCGATAATTCCGGTACCAGAACAAGCAGGAAGCAATAAGACAGAAGAACCCTTGTATTTTGCTTGAATTTTATGTGGTATTGTTCCATTTTTAAGTGGAAGTACTACCATATTTTTCTTTGCTTTTTCAATGCTCTTTCGGATCGCCTCACTGACATCGTTGGCTTTTCCAAATCCAAAACCAACTCTACCTTTTTTATCTCCAACCACGGTTAATGCAGAAAAAGAAAATCGCCTTCCACCTTTTACTACCTTGGCAGTTCGGTTCAGCTTTACCAATTTTTCTACAAATTCTTTTGGCTGGTCTTTATCATAATTTCTTTGGTTATACATATCTACTCCTAGAACACGATTCCGGCTTTGCGGGCACCATCAGCTAAAGACTTCACTACACCATGGTAGAGGTAGCCATTTCGATCAAAAACAACTGTGTTGATTTTATTTTCAACAAGTCGTTTGCCCATTGCTTCGCCGAGTTTCTCAGCATCTTTAACAGTTGCCTTCATAGATGAAAACTCTTTTTCTAAGGTAGAGATAGAAGCAAGTGTTTTGCCTTGTTCGTCATCAATAACTTGCACAAACAAGTTTTTATTGCTTCTAAAAACAGTCATTCGTGGGCGGTCAGCTGTACCGTGCAATCGCTTACGAATGTGAATCTTTCTCTTAAGACGTTTTCTATCTTTTTCATTACGTTTTTTATGCATCGCTTTACCTCATTATACGCCAGATTTACCGACTTTTCTTCGAATGACTTCGTCGCTATAACGAATTCCCTTGCCCTTATATGGCTCTGGAAGTCGCAACTTACGAATTTGTGCTGCATACTCACCAACGGCTTGTTTATCTATGCCGCTGATTGTTAATTTCCCTTGAGCTTCAACAACTACGGTAAGATTTTCTGGAATCCCCGCATAAATGTCGTTTGAATAACCAAGGTTTAACATCAAGAGATTACCTTGCACTTCAGCTCTAAAACCAACACCGTTAATAACTAATGTTTTGCTAAAGCCTTCGGTAACACCTTGAATCATATTTTCAACAAGGCTTCTGTATAAACCATGTGCTGAACGCGCTGGTTTTGAGTCATTTGCTCGATTTACCACAACATCGGTACCCTCAACCTTAATAGAAACTAAATTGTTAAAATCTTGACTGAGTTTTCCTTTTGGTCCTTCTACAGAAATTTCGTTTGCACTTACAGAAACTTTTACACCCGCTGGTATTTGAACGGGAAGTTTACCAATTCTTGACATTTTCTTTCCCTTTTACCAAACGGTGCAAATAAGTTCACCGCCAACCATCTTTTCGTTTGCCTTCCGACCAGTTGTTACACCCAAAGAGGTTGATAAAATAACAGTCCCGTAACCGTTATAGACACGGGGCAGATCCTTATACCCAGAATAGACTCGTCTACCTGGTGTAGATATCTTTTGGATACCTTTGATAACAGATGCGTTTTTATCATCATATTTAAGAAAAATACGAATAGAATTCATACCATCTTGGCTAATTTTCTTAAAGTTTTTAATATAACCTTCTGTTTTTAAAATTTTAACAATTTCTAATTTAATCTTAGAAGCAGAAACATCTACTTTTTCGTGGCGAGCCAAAGCTGCATTCCTGATTTTAGTAAGCATATCTGCAATAGGGTCTGAAGCACTCATTATCTACTCCCTCCTACCAGCTTGATTTTGTAACGCCTGGAATCAGGCCTTCGCTTGCTAACTTACGAAAACATACTCTGCACATTTTGTACTTTCGTAAATATCCACGTGGTCGACCACACACTAAACAACGATTGTACTTGCGAGTACTATATTTTTGTGGGCGGCTTGCCTTAATAATCAATGATTTTTTTGCCATGATCTCCTACCTATTTCCTAAACGGCATTCCAAACTTGGATAGAAGAGCACGTGCATCGCTATCAGTTTGCGCACTGGTCACGATGTTAATATTCATACCAGAAATTTTTTCAATTTTATCGAAATCAATTTCTGGAAAAATAATTTGCTCGGTTACACCAAGAGAAAAATTGCCTCGTCCATCAAAGCCAGTCGCCTTGATGCCACGAAAATCCTTTACACGAGGTAAGGCAACGTTTATTAAGCGATCCAAGAACTCATACATTTGAGTTCCTCGCAATGTTACCATTACACCAACTTCATTACCTTCTCTAAGTTTGAAGTTCGCAATACTTTTTTTCGCCTTGGTTTTCACAGCCTTCTGACCTGTAATTGTTGTTAGGTCAGTTACTGCGGCGTCAAGGAGTTTCTTGTTTGCGAGAGCTTCACCCACGCCCATGCTCACTACCACTTTTTTGACAGCGGGCACTTGCATTACAGAAGTGCATCCGAGCTCTTTAAAAAGCTCAGGGGCGATTGTATCTTTATAGACTTTCTTAAGCCGGGGTACATAATTACTCATTATAGTGTGTCTCCACATTTACGGCATACTCTTGTTTTCTTTTCGCCGTCGAGTTTAAATCCAATTCTAGTAGGACCGCATTTTTTGCAAACAATAGCTACGTTTGAAACATGAATTGGAGCTTCAACTTCAACTATGCCGCCTTTGTCCTGCTGACTTCTTTTTTTCATTGCTTTTTTTACAAGGTTTGCACCAGAAATGATAACGCGATCTTTACTTCGTAAAATTTTTACGATAGGACCTCGTTTTCCCTTGTCTTTTCCAGCAATAATTTCTACTGTGTCGTCCTTTCGGATCTTGAACTTCTTATCCATTCTTCAATTCTCCTTAAGAACCTTATAGAACCTCTGGCGCAAGGGATACAATTTTCATGTAATCCATGTCGCGAAGCTCTCTGGCTACTGGACCAAATACACGTTTACCTTTTGGGTTTTTATTTGCATCGATAATAACACAAGCGTTATCATCAAAACGAATATAAGTTCCATCAGATCTTCGGTATTCCTTAGAAATACGCACTATAACTGCTTTTTCGATAGTGCCTTTTTTAATTGTAGAAGTAGGAAGGGTTTCCTTAACTGCTACAACAACTACATCACCAACACTTGCATATCGACGTTTTGAACCGCCGATAACTTTAATGCATTGAACAACCTTAGCTCCAGAGTTGTCGGCAACGTTCATGTACGATTGCATTTGAATCATAGCCTACTCCTTATTTTGCTCGCTCAAGCACTTCAACAAGTCTCCAGCATTTATCTTTGCTTAGAGGTCTTGACTCAACGATTTTCACTCTGTCGCCAATGCGTGCATCATTTTTTTCATCGTGAGCCTTGTATTTTTTGACACTCGTAACGTATTTTTTATAAAGCTTGTGTAGCTTTTTTGTAGAAATTTGAACAACGATGGTTTTATCCATTTTGTCGCTTGTTACAACACCTACAAAAGAGCGCTTTGAGCTTTTACCTTGAACAACTTGTTCTTCCACGGGTCAACTCCTACTTATCCAAACCGGCAATTTCTTTTTGCCGAATTAAGGTATTCAATGTGGCAATATCTCGCCTCATGGTACGCTTTTGCACAGGGTTATCAACATGGCCGATTACCATTTGAAATCGTAAATCCATGTACTTCTTTTTTAGCTCATTCCGCTTAACAATAAGTTCAGAATAAGTCAAATCTTTTTCTTTTTTTGCCATTCTGCTTCTCCTTATTGTACGTCTTGTTTGTAAGCAACCTTTGTTTTGAAAGGTAACTTACTGCCAGCTAAAATAATTGCTTGAGCGGCTGTATCCAATTCTACACCACCGATTTCAAACAAAACTTGACCAGGTTTTACAACAGCTGTCCAGTGATCTGGAGCACCTTTTCCTTTACCTTGTCTTGTTTCAGCAGGCTTTTTCGAATAGGGTTTATCTGGAAACACACGAATCCAAACTTGTCCCTTACGATTAATTCTTCGGTTCAAAGCAACACGAGCAGCTTCAATTTGCTGAGCTGTAAGCCAAAATGGTTCTAAAGCGACAAGCGCTATATCTCCAAAGTCGACATTACAATTTCGCGTTGCATTCCCCTTAATTCTTCCGCGTTGCACCTTGCGATGCTTTACTCTTTTAGGACTAAGTGCCATTGACTAACTCCTTGGGGCTTTTGCACTACGGCTTGGTCGAGCTGGTCTAGAATCTCTGTCAGCACCTTCTGCTCGATCTGTACGTTCACGTCGCTTTCGTTGCACTTGACCTGCATCTTCGTTTTGTTCGTAGCCGTACATCATTCCGTTATAAACCCATACCTTTACACCAATTTTACCAAAGGTAGTATGAGCTTCCGCAAAACCAAAATCAATATTAGCACGAAGTGTATGGAGCGGTACTCGCCCGTCTTTGTGCTCCTCAGTGCGGGACATTTCTGCTCCGCCTAATCGACCGCTTAAACGTACTTTAACGCCTTGGGCTCCGCCTCTCATAGCATTTGCTATAGATTGTTTTAGAACCTTTCTAAAAGAAACTCTGCCTACAAGCTGTCGAGCGATATTTTGTGCAATCAAAGAAGCATTAATCTCTGATCTTTTAATTTCTTTTATCTTGATTTGCACTTTTTTGGCAATCTTTTTTTGGATTTCAGCACCAATTTTTTCGATATTTGCGCCTTTTACACCAATGATTACACCTGGTCGAGCTGTATGAATAACAATTGTTACCCTTTGCGGATGTCGAATTATTTCCACTTCAGCAATATCAGCATTTTTACACTCAGGCATTGTAGAAATCATTTTTCGAATCTTCAAATCTTCGTGTAATAAATCTGCGTATTCCCTTGGGTCAGCATACCAGCGTGATTGCCAGGTTTTATTAATGCCAAGACGTAGTCCTATTGGATGTACTTTTTGTCCCATCTTAATTACCCGCCTTTTCTGCTACCACCACTGTAATATGACACATACGTCTTTTAAGCATATCTGCTCTACCACGTGCTCGGTACCAAATTCTTTTTAGTCGAGGACCTTCGTCTATTTGAACATCCTTGACATACAACATTTCTTCATCTAGCTTCTTGTTTGCATATAATGCGTTTGCAATAGCTGATTTCATAGTGCTTTTAATTAAAGTCGCACCCTTTTGTGGCATATTTTCTAAAATTGCCATAGCTTCTGAACAGTTTTTTCTTTTAACAACATTGGCTACAGGGCGAACCTTTGTAGGAGAGGCGATGAGAAACTTTGTCTTGGCTATATAGTCTTTTTTTTCAGCCATTTTCTATCTCCTCCCAGCTTTGTTATCTGAGCCAGCATGACCGCGGAAAACACGTGTAGGAGAAAACTCACCGAGCTTATGCCCAACAAGGTTTTCTGTGATATACACAGGCACCCAAGATTTACCATTATAAACAGAAATCGTATTTCCAACCATTTCAGGAATAATAGTAGAACATCGGGAATATGTTTTTATCATCTTCCTGTCTGCTGCTTTGTTCATTTCAATAACCTTTTTGTAAAGACTCTTTTCAATAAAAGGTCCTTTTTTAACGGATCTTGACACGGTTATCTCCTATCTCTTCTTCTTACGGCGCGAAACAATAAAATTGCTCGATACCTTGCGTTTTTTGCGAGTCTTGAAACCCTTACATGGTTGTCCCCATGGTGTTACAGGGTTTCGTCCCTTACCTCGACCTTCACCACCACCAAGCGGGTGATCGACTGGGTTCATAGACATACCGCGAACGCCTGGTCGCACACCAAGCCATCTATTTCGTCCAGCTTTTCCCAATTGGGTGTTCATTCTATCTTCATTTCCAACGGTTCCGATGGTTGCATAGCATTTTTTATGTACTAAACGAACTTCACTTGAAGGAAGTCGGATAGTAACATAGTCGCCTTCTTTAGCAGCTACAAGAGCGCTTGTTCCAGCAGATCGTGCCAACTGCCCACCTTTACCAATTGTCAATTCAATATTGTGAACGGTAAATCCAACAGGTATTGCTTCTAAAGGAAGTGCGTTACCCACAGTTGGGCTTGCACTTTCGCCAGAAAGAATTTTTTGACCAACTTCTAATCCTTTTGGAGCAATGATATACCTTTTTTCGCCATCAGCATAGAAAATCAAAGCGATATTTGCACTTCGGTTTGGATCGTATTCGATAGTTCGAACTGTTCCTGGTACTCCATGCTTATCTCTTTTAAAATCTATGTCTCTATACCTTCTTTTATGACCGCCACCCTTATGACGAACTGAGATACGACCATTTGCATCACGTCCAGCGTTTCGCTTCTTACCAGTTGTTAAACTTTTTTCAGGTCTATTTGTGGTAATTTCGTCGCGTACTAAATCAATTCGTGCTCGAGTGCCAGCAGTTATAGGTTTATATACTTTTAAGGCCATTTAGGTTCCCCTTATATATGTATCAAGAGCTAAACGCCCTCAAATACCTTAATTGTTTCGCCAGGAGCAAGTTTGACGATTGCTTTTTTCCAACTGGAAGTACGACCGGTTCTATAACGAACTCGTTTCATCTTTCCAAACACATTCATGACAGTGCAATCTACAACTTTTACATTGAAAAGTTTTTGCACCGCATCTTTAATTTCATACTTATTTGCCTTAGGATGTACTTTGAAAACATACTTCCCTTCTTCACGCAATAAAGTTGCTTTTTCTGACAAAACAGGTTCAACGAGAATATCTTCTAGCATCATTATTTTGCCTCCTGTTCTTCAACATAAAAATCAGAAAGATTTTTTACTGCGCTCTCTAGCATGATAATTTTTTGTCCGTAAAAAAGATCGTGTGCTCGTAATCGATTATAAGATAAAAAAGATACAGTAGGAATGTTTTTTCCCGCTCTTTTAAGCATAGCATCGTTATCTTTTAATACAACAACAGTTCTATGTTCATCTTTTACAAAGTTTTTTAAAATCGAAACTAAATCTTTTGTCTTTCCACTTTCTATAGTGAAGTCTTCGATGATTGTTAATCTATCTGTTTGAGCTTTTAAACTCAAGATAGATTTCATTGCTAATCGTTTTACCTTTTTGGGTAAAACAAAGCTAAAATCACGTGGTTTAGGACCAAATATAACACCGCCGCCTCGTAAAAGAGGAGATTTTTTATCTCCACGGCGTGCTCTACCGGTTCCTTTTTGCTTAAAGGGTTTCGCATTGCTTCCGTTAACTTCAGCACGGCCCTTTGTACAAGCGGTTCCAACACGTTTGTTAGCTAATTCGTTATTGATGGCATAATAAATAACATCTTCATTTATTGGGAGACCAAATACCTTATCATCAAGGGTAATTGCTCGCAGTTCTTTGCCATCGGTTGAATAGACTTTTTTTTCCATTTATATCTTCCTCGTAGCCTAGAATTCTTTCTTTACCGCAGATTTGATGATCAGCGTAGTGTCTCTATTCCCGGGAACAGCCCCGCGAACCATCACAACTTTAAGCTCTGGATCTATCTTTACGATGCGTAAGTTTTGAACAGTAACTTGTTCTCGACCCATTCGTCCAGCTTGTTTTGTGTTTTTAAAAGTTCTCCCTGGAGAAGTACATTGACCTGTACCACCAGCTTCGCGATGAAACTTAGAACCATGTGATGCACGACCACCATGAAAATTCCAGCGCTTCATAACACCTTGAAAACCTTTTCCTTTTGAAATCCCTGTTACATCAACAAAACGAATTCCTTCAAACAGTTCAAGACCAACTTCGTCACCTACTTTTACCTCGGCTTCAAAGTCACGGAATTCTTTAATCTTTTGTTTTGGCGCAAGTCCTTCAGGAAATTGACCGGCGTAGGGCTTTGTAATTCGGCTTTTTCGTAAATCGTCCAAGCCAAGAACAACAGCATCGTAGCCAAATGTTTCCTTGTCTTTAAGTGCAACAACTGTATTAGGCTCTACGCGGATCACGGTAACTGGTGTTAAGTTACCGCTTTCGTCAAAAACCTGAGTCATTCCCACTTTTTTTGCAATCAGACCTTTCATTCTGATATCTCCTTACCTTTGGCCGCCATCCCCTGATCCGAGGGACCGTACCTTTATTTTGCAGTTTTACTGCTTAATTTCTACATCAACGCCAGCGGGCAATTCAAGCTTCATCAAAGAATCAATAACTTCTGATGATGGCTCAACAATATCAATAAGGCGTTTATGTGTTCTCATTTCAAATTGCTCACGTGATTTTTTATTTACGTGAGGAGATCTCAAAACAGAAACCTTATTTATCCTGGTCGGAAGCGGTATAGGTCCTGCGACCTTTGCACCTGCTTTTTGAACAGTTTGCACGATGGACTTTGCACTTTGATCGATCAAGTCCACATCAAAAGCGCGAAGCCTGACACGAATCTTTTCGGCAGCCATGTTTCCTCCACAAACAAGAGCAGGAGTTAGTCCCCTGCTCTTTTAAATATACATTATGCTAAAATTTCTGTTACTTGACCAGAAGCAATAGTACGTCCACCTTCACGAACAGCGAACTTTAAACCTTTATCCATAGCGACTGGGTTGATTAATTCACCGATGATTTTTGTATTATCACCAGGTTTAATCATATCTACACCTTCTGGAAGATATACTGTTCCTGTAATATCAGTTGTTCGGAAATAAAATTGTGGTCGATAGCCTGAGAAGAATGGGCTGTGTCGTCCACCTTCTTCTTTAGAAAGTACGTATACTTGACCTTCAAATTTTGTATGTGGCTTGATTGAACCAGGTTTTGCAAGAACTTGACCTCTTTCTACAGCAGTTTTTTCAATACCGCGAAGTAAAAGACCTACGTTATCGCCAGATTCACCTTTATCGAGCAGTTTGTTAAACATTTCAATACCAGTTACAACTGTTTTTTGGCTTGGTCGAATACCAACAATTTCAACTTCTTCGTTCATATTGATAACGCCACGCTCAATTCGTCCAGTAACAACGGTTCCACGACCAGAGATACTAAAAACGTCTTCAACAGGCATCAAAAATGGAAGATCTACTGCTCGAACTGGATCTGCAAAATATGAGTCCATTGTGTCGAGTAATTCATCAATTGGAGCTGTATCTTCTGCAGAAGCACCGTCAGCAAGCGCTTTAAAAGCTGATCCCTTGATAATCGGTGTATCTCTTGGGAATTGATATTGCTCAAGAACGTCTCTAACTTCTTCTTCAACAAGCTCAAGAAGATCTGGATCGTCCAAAAGATCAACCTTGTTTAAGAAAACGATCATGCCAGGAACACCAACCTGTCGAGCAAGTAGAATGTGTTCTTTTGTTTGAGGCATAACTGAGTCAGGAGCAGAAACTACAAGAATAGCTCCGTCCATTTGAGCAGCACCGGTGATCATGTTTTTAACATAGTCAGCGTGTCCAGGACAGTCAATGTGTGCATAGTGTCTCTTGTCTGATTGATACTCTAGGTGACGTGTATTAATAGTAATACCCCGTGCTTTTTCTTCTGGAGCATTATCGATTTCGTCGTAATTAAGAGCCTTGTCGCCATATTTTTGGGCGCTATGCTTTGTGATTGCCGCTGAAAGGGTGGTTTTACCGTGGTCTACGTGTCCAATGGTACCAACGTTCATGTGCGGTTTTGTTCTAACGAACTTTTCCTTTGCCATTTGATCCTCCTTACCAGATTAAAGGCAGTAAAAAATATAGTGTTGTATACTTTTTGAATGCACAAGCTCATACCGAACCCGACATTCACTACACACCAATGTTTGAGATTGAAACGATTGTTTTGATTTAGATGCAAGTCAAGAAACTGTACTTTTTGTAACTGCGTAAAACAAGCTATAAATGCAACTTGTTTTGGCTGGTACCACCTAAAACCACCAAATGTTCAATCCGATGATATGGTTTGGCATCCGAGAGCCTGGCAAAAAAGCCATTCAAAAACCCTGAAAACAAACCATATTTAATACCATCAACGATGATATTTGTGTTTACGGGTCGCAAAGCCTGAAGTTTTTGTATACAAAAACAACTTTACGGTTTTGCCACACTTTTATTTTTATAAAAGCGGTTTGAATCTCAAAGAACCCAGATAATTTTTCCTTTTTGAAAGAAAAATTACTCCTTAAAATTTTAAGGATAAGACAAACTTTACACTATTTAGAAAAAAAGAACAAGACTCATGCCTTAGATAATTCAAAAATAGCGTAAAAAAAGTAAAAAAATAACTGTAGTTGTCAGAAAAAGACAACTACATCTCGTTTACCATCTAAAATGTGCGAAAGCTTTGTTTGCTTCTGCCATTTTGTGGGTGTCATCTTTTTTCTTATATGCAGTACCTGTGTTGTTGTATGCATCTAAGAGCTCATTTGCAAGACGCTCGCCCATACCTCGTCCGCTTTTTGCACGAGCAGCTGTAATAATCCAGCGCATAGCCAAGGCTTCTCGTCTGCTTTCGCGAACTTCAATAGGTACTTGATAAGTTGCACCACCGACACGGCGAGATTTTACTTCTACCATCGGTTTTACATTATCAAGAGCCTTAAGAAAAACTTCTAAAGGATCTTTGTCTGTTTTTTCTTTTAATTTATCCATCGCTTCATAAATAATTGCGACATTGGTTGCTTTTTTTCCGTCTAGCATCATTCTTGTTACAAACTTTGTAATAACAGGGCTATTGTATTTAGCATCTGGCAGAATTGGACGGTTTATTGTTTTATTTTTTCTTCCCATTTCCTGTTCTCCTTATGCCTTTGGTTTTTTCGCACCGTATCGTGAGCGACCTTGTTTTCTATCTGTTACACCGAGAGTATCTTTTGCACCTCGAATGATATGATAGCGAACACCAGGAAGGTCCCTTACACGACCTCCTCGAATTAAAACAACTGAGTGTTCCTGCAAGTTATGTCCAATACCAGGTATGTATGCAGTAACTTCAATTCCATTACTTAAGCGAACACGGGCAACTTTACGAAGCGCTGAGTTCGGTTTTTTTGGCGTAACAGTCATAACACGGGTACAAACACCGCGTTTTTGAGGACAGGATTCAAGTGCGGGAGACTTGGTTCCCATTTTGACTGTTTTACGTCCTTTTCTAACTAATTGATTAATTGTAGGCATCTGCCTTTCTCCTCTATTTTAACCGGCAGCACTCCGGTATTTTGTATAACTGTGCTCACTAGCATAGCAAAATTATGAAATCTCTGTCAACCGCCTAAGCGAGTAGTCAGCTACTCACTTAGATCTAGTTCATATCTGCGCCGAGATTTCCCTCGTCCATTTCAACTTCCAAAGCTTTTTCGAGCTTTCTCTTTTCTAGAATTTCTTCCATTTGCACGTCAAGGTCAACCGCTTTATCGTCAAAAAGTTTAATATTGCGATAATTTCGAATACCAGAACCTGCAGGAATAATATGTCCGATAATGACATTTTCTTTTAATCCGCGGAGACTGTCTTGCGCTCCAGCAACTGCTGCATTCGTCAAAACCTTTGTGGTTTCTTGGAAAGAAGCTGCGGAAATAAAAGAGCCAATGTTTATCGAAGCCTTTGTTATACCTTGAAACATCGGGCGTGCAATCGCAGGTTGTCCACCTTCTGAAATAACACGGCGATTTTCTTCATGGAATTGGTATTTATCAACCTGTTGTCCGTAGATAAAGCGAGTATCACCAACGGCTACAAGCTCAACTTTTCGAAGCATTTGCCGAATAATCACACCGATATGTTTGTCATTGATACTTACACCTTGCACGCGATACACTTGTTGAATCGCATTCATCAAATAATTTTGAAGGGCATTTTCACCAGAAATTGCTAAAATATCATGTGGGTTTAAGTCACCATCACTCAATTGTTCTCCAGCTATAACTTCATCACCATCTCGCACTAACAATCGCTTATTGATTGGTACTTGATGTTCAAAGTTTTTGCCGTATTTATCTTGAACAACCACAATCCGCTTGCTCTTTGCAATGCCTTTAAAGTGCACTGTTCCAGAAATTTGTGCTAAAACAGCAGGATTTTTTGGTTTTCTTGCTTCAAAAAGCTCTTCAACTCGAGGTAGTCCCCCCGTAATATCCCGTGTTTTTGCTGATTCTTTGAGAATTTTTGCGATTATAGTTCCTGCAGTAATCGGCGCCTTATCTTCTACCTGGAGATACGAACCTGTTGGTAGATAATAACTACCGCGTTCGTTTCCAGCCTCATCAGTTATAAGAACACGCGGTTGCTTTGTTTCAACATAGGAATCGGAAATAATACGCTCAACATTTCCTGTTTCTTCGTCGATTTCTTCATCGAGTGTTGAGCCATGGATAATATCTTCAAAGTGTACGTAACCGTCAACTTCAGCAATAATGGGCTCAGCAAAGGGGTCAAAGGAGGCAATTGTTTGTCCAGCTTCTACGATATCTCCTGCAACAACCTGCATTTGTGAGCCGTTTTTAATTTCAATCTTTTGTTCATTTCCTGTCAGATAGATAACATTGTTACGAATGGTAACAAAGGCAATGACTGAGGACTTCACTTCTTTTGTACCTTTTTTGAAAAGCACATCGCCCACACCAACTCGGCCGCCATCTTCTACCATGAGTGTATCTTTTTCACTAAACTCATGACGTTCGATAATGCGGTTAACCACCATCTTACCCTTTCTTGTAAAGAGCCAACCTTCTGGCATTTCTACGTGAGTTCCAGAGATACTGTTTACAACAACAGGATATTTTAATACGGTTCTGTTTTCTTCCGTAGTCTTTGTTGCGGTTCCTCCAACATGGAAGGTTCTCATCGTAAGCTGTGTTCCCGGTTGCCCGATAGACTGAGCAGCAATAATACCAACTGCTTCACCTATTTCGACAATCTTGTTGTGAGCAAGGTTTCGCCCATAGCACTTACAACAAACACCGTGTTTAGACTCACAAGTTAAAACAGTTCGAAGTTTGACACTTTCTACACCAGCTTTTTCTATTTCAACTGCTTTTTCATCGGTAATGTACTCGTTTGCAGCACAAATTTGTTCCCGTGTGATAGGGTGCAAAACACGCTCCAGAGTAAATCGTCCAACAATTCTATCGTGGAGAGCTTCGAGAATATCATCACCGTCTTTAATAGCCGAGTATTCAATACCGTTAATGGTACTACAATCGTCTTCGTTTATAACAACGTCCTGTGCAATATCAACGAGTCGTCGCGTAAGGTATCCGGCGTTTGCGGTTTTTAGCGCTGTATCTGCAAGCCCTTTTCGAGCACCGTTTGTAGAAATAAAGAATTCTATAACGGACAAACCTTCCTTAAAGTTTGCTCGAATAGGAAGCTCGATAATTTCACCACTTGGTTTTGCCATAAGACCACGCATACCAGAGAGCTGGCGGATTTGGTTTTTACTACCTCGTGCTCCAGAAACAGCCATCATATAGATGCTATTGAAACCTTCTTGGTCTTTTTCGAGTGTTTTCATCATAACTGAGGTAAGCTCATCATTTGCTTTTTGCCAAACCTCAATAACTCGGTTATATCGCTCTTCTTGTGTGATAACACCCTTGTGGTACTGCTGCATAATGGAAACAACTTCTTTATTTGCCTTTTCCATCATACCTTTTTTCTCTTCAGGGATAATAATATCATCCATAGAAATCGTCGCGCCAAAGAAAGTTGCGTATTTATAACCAATATCTTTAATTGTGTCGAGCATTTGCACGGTTAACCAAGAACCTCTTTCCTTATGCACAGTTTCTATAAAGTTTTTTAGTTCTTTATCGCCCAAAAGCTCGTTTACATAGGGAACTTCTTCTGGCATTTGGTCGTTAAACAAAAGTCGTCCTGCGGTGGTTTCGACAAGCGCTCCATTATGTGGAGCTTTTTGTACTGGCACCTTAATAAGTGATTGATACTCAATATTGTCTTGCTCAACAGCCATCATCACTTCATTGAAAGAAGAGAAACGCTTTCCTGTTCCTTTTCCGCTTGGCTTAACCTTCGTTAGATAATAAATACCTAAAACCATATCCTGTGATGGATACACAATAGTCTTTCCGTTCGCTGGGTCAAGAAGGTTTCGAGCTGAAAGCATGAGTGTCCAACATTCCATTTGCGCTGCTTGCGTGAGAGGCACGTGAACAGCCATTTGGTCACCGTCAAAGTCAGCGTTAAAAGCATGACAGACAAGGGGATGCAGTTTTATTGCCTTACCTTCTACTAGTACTGGTTCAAAGGCTTGAATTCCAAGTCTATGCAAGGTAGGCGCTCGGTTAAGCATAACGGGATGTTCGCGCACAACTTCGTCGAGAATAGCAAAAACTTCAGGAGCTTCTTGCTCAACGAGGGTTTTTGCTTTTTTAATATTGAAAACAATGTCCTTGTCGACGAGTTTTTTCATTATAAATGGCTTAAAAAGCTCTAAGGCCATCTTCGTGGGTAAACCACATTGCCAAAGTTTGAGCTCAGGTCCAACAACGATAACCGAACGGCCGGAGTAGTCAACACGCTTCCCAAGGAGGTTTTGACGGAATCGCCCTTGTTTTCCCTTGAGCATATCGGAAATAGACTTGAGCGGTCGGTTTGCTGCACCTTTTACCGCCTTTTTTCGTTTTGAGTTATCGAAAAGCGCATCTACAGCTTCTTGGAGCATGCGTTTTTCATTTCGAATGATAATTTCAGGAGCTTGTAACTGTTGCAATCTCTTTAATCGATTGTTTCGGTTAATAACTCTTCTATATAAATCGTTTAAGTCTGATGTTGCAAAGCGACCGCCGTCGAGCTGCACCATGGGGCGCAATTCTGGTGGAATAACAGGGATAACGTCCAAAATCATCCAAGAGCATTTATTTCCTGATGCTCGAAAGTTTTCTACTATTTCAATACGGTTTAAAAGACGTTTATCAGATTTTGCACCTTTTTCGATCATTTTTTGACGCAATTCTGTAGCAAGTTCATCGAGGTTAAGGTTTTCCAAAAGTGTTTTTATCGCTTCGGCGCCCATTCCTGCAGAAAAGGAGCCACCATAGCGTTCTTGTGCTGCAAGGAATTCATCTTCTGTAAGCAATTGCATTTGCTTCAGGTCGGTATCCCCTGCATCGATTACGATGTATTTTTCGTAGTATAAGATAGAACGTAGGGCTGCAACTTGCAAGTCGAGCAAAAGTCCCATGCGGGAAGGAGTAGAACGATAATACCATATATGCGAAACTGGGGCTGCGAGTTCAATATGTCCCATTCTTTCGCGTCGCACTTTAAAGTGTGTAACTTCTACGCCACAACGATCACAGATAATACCCTTATATCGAATAGACTTAAATTTACCGCAGTAACATTCCCATTCTTTTGTAGTACCAAAGACTTTTTCGCAAAAAAGCCCTTCTTTTTCTGGTCGTAATGTTCGATAATTTATTGTTTCTGGTTTTTTTACTTCACCATAGGACCATGCTCTGATGGTTTCTGGCGAAGCTAGTTTAATCATCAAGTTATCAAAATCTTGGATATCTCGCATATGTTCTCCTACTTGTTGTGAACAGCAATAGCAAAACTAGCCGCTGTTCACTTGCTCTAATTCTCGTTAAAAGTTCGAACCAGCCTTTGCAATAAGCTCGTCATCACGCTCTGTAAGCGGTATTTGCTTACCTTTTGCGTCATAGATAGTAAAGTCTAAGGCAAGTCCACGCAATTCTTGTACTAATACATTGAAGGCTTCTGGTACACCTGCGGCTGTTGAAGGTTCACCCTTTACGATTGACTCGTAAATTTTTGAGCGACCGGTCATATCATCTGACTTAATCGTAAGTAATTCCTGCAAGGTGTTCGCAGCTCCGTAGGCTTCGAGTGCCCATACTTCCATTTCTCCTAAACGTTGTCCACCAAATTGTGCTTTACCACCGAGAGGTTGTTGCGTTACGAGTGAATAAGGACCTGTTGAACGAGCGTGCATTTTATCATCAACGAGGTGATGCAGTTTCATAAAGTAAATAACGCCAACAAAAACAGGGTTTTTGAAGGTTTCGCCTGTCATACCGTCGCGCAAAATTGCTTTGGAGTTGGTATTAAATCCTGCTTCCTTAAGCTTTCCATCAATTTGCTCGGTAGTTGGTGACTGGAAGACGGGAGATTCGTACCATTCGTCCAAGAACTGTGCTGCAAGTCCAAGCTCGCTTTCAAGAATCTGTCCGATATTCATACGAGATGGAACGCCAAGCGGATTTAAACAAATGTCGAGTGGAGTGCCGTCTTCTAGGTATGGCATATCTTCGACAGGAAGGATTTTCGCAACAATACCTTTGTTTCCATGCCGTCCAGCCATCTTATCGCCCTCGCGAAGTTTTCGCTTGGTTGCAATTAAGACTTTTACAACTTCTTCAACGCCAGGATTTAAAGCATCGTCTTCAGTTCTGCGTAAACGTTGCACATCGATTACCGTACCTTCGATACCGTGTGGAACACGTAAGGAAGAATCTCGAACGTCTTTTGCTTTTTCACCAAAGATAGAATTCAAAAGCTTAAATTCTGG
>JAAZLA010000250.1 GCA_012799545.1 Treponema sp. | reverse complement strand
GCAGCAATCCAAAAACCCTTTGCGTATTGTAGGTCTGTTACTTCTGTTGCATCGCTAATTCCTAAATCGCTTGTATACAATAAGGGTAAAAAAATAGAGGTTCCAGGGTGAAATTGAACTAAAAAGGGTAGTTTTTCTTTTTTTTCTGTGAGTCGTGAAAAAAAGGAGTTTTTATAGGTATGAAAAACAGGGAAGTTGTCGATACAAACGAGGGCTCCTGCAGTGAGTTGTGAAAAAAGTTGTTGGTCAGATGCGAGGATTGCTTGTTTTGGATGCCCCGGTTTTGCAATGAGAATGCCGACTTTATTTACGGTAAAAAAGAGGTCGTAGTCTCTTTTGTCATTGCGTATAGAAAGGCTGCTAGAAATACGCTCGGTTTCTGTCCATGGTTTTTTGATAAGGCGGGGAACAGCACTTGGATGCTCTGTTTCATAAAAGGAATTGCCGCTAAAATAAAACCATTGGTGTATTTTTTGTGTTTTTATCTGGCTTGCACGAAGTATTGCGTCGCTCGTTTCAAGTTCTCTGCCTTTTTGATTTTGCTTGCAAGAAAAAATAAAAAAACAGAGAAGGCTACTTATAAAAAGGTTTAGAAAAAGCGTGAGACCACGGGGTAAAAAATGCTTACTGAATTTATACAATCTATTACACATTATAAAATAGTGTAAAGCTTCAGAGCTTTTATGGCAAGAGTTTTTTTATTGATTTTGAGGTGAAACTTCCTTCTGCGATAGCAGTTGCCATAAGGTCTATATCAAGTAAAAAGGGGTCGCTTTGTTTTTCTAAACTTTCTACGAGTTTTTCCCAATTAAAGTAAGATGCGTATGCTATGGCTGCCTTTGTATCGCTTGCGCCTTGTATGAGTTTAAAAAACACGAGGGAAGCGACTGTGGATGCTTCCGATGCTTCTTGGTCAAAGGGTGCTATAAAGCCCCAGGGTTTTTCTGCGAGTGCTTTTTCAAAGTTCTCGCTTTTTTCTAAATCACAAGAGAGAAGAAGGGCTGTGCAATGCTCTGGGGGAATAGCTATTTGGACTGCCTCATAGTTTTTCGTCGCAATGTCGAGCTGAATGAGTTTTCCTTCGCTATCAAAGTACGAGAGCGTCCACACGAGGTCTTTTGGATAGCTGATATATCGCAGTGGTTCAAAGTGAATGCAATTTTCGCCAGGGGCTGAAGGGAGAAAATCCACCTTGCAGGCGACGAAAAAGAGGAAAACCAAGGATAATGATAAAAATGTTTTGTTCATATCTTATTATTGTCGCTTTACCTTAGTTTTTATTGTTTTTATAAAAAGATTTTTATTTTTAAAAAAATAGGTGCAAGAAAATTTTTGATTAAACCGCAAGAAATAGCAATAAACGACGAATTTTTCAATAAATTTCATATTTAATACAAAGAATTCGTTTTGGGGGCTTGATTAAAAAAATATATTTTTGTATACTTGTATTATTAGCGAAGGCTAGTAATTATTTAGAGCATAATGCATCTTTTCCGCAGGTGTAAATACGCAAGGCGTGTTTGTATTTCGTTTGGTTTAAGACGAAAGAAATGAAAAGTAAGATTCTACTTAGAGTAGATTTTATATAATTGAAGGTTTTTCAATTTGGTTTGGTTTTTTGCGGTTCCGATGCATATTATGTAAAGGAACATATGGAAACTATCTCATTTGAAGACCTTGGTCTTGATGCTGCAACATTGGCTGCAGTCGAACAAAAGGGTTTTGAAAGCCCTTCTCCTATTCAAGTATTGGCAATTCCCCGGCTATTAAATGGCGAAGCAAACGTTATTGCGAAAGCTCGTACCGGTACAGGTAAGACGGCGGCCTTTGGGCTTCCGCTTGTGCAAAGCATTCGTAGCGATCTCGGTAAGGTGCAAGCGCTTATACTCGCTCCAACGCGAGAGCTTGCTTTGCAAGTGGCAAAGGAAATCGAGTCTTTATCAACAGGGAAGTATCCTCGTCTCACGACGGTCTATGGTGGACAATCCATGGGCGAACAACTTCGCAGTCTAAAAAGAGGTGTGGAGATTGTGGTTGGAACTCCCGGGCGTGTAAAAGATCATATCAATCGTGGTTCTTTAAAACTCGAAGATATCTCGTATTTTATCTTAGATGAAGCAGATGAAATGCTTGATATGGGTTTTATCGAAGACATTGAGTTTATTTTTTCTAAAGCAAATCAAGACTCTCGTGTGCTTCTTTTTTCTGCAACAATGCCCAAGGAAATTTTAAAAATTGCTTCCACTTTCATGGGCGATTATGAAATTGTAGAGGAAGAGGAACAAGAAGAGTCACCGCTTTTAACGGAACAAAAATATTGGGTGGTGCGCGAGGGTGATAAAATCGAAGCTTTGGTGCGATTAATCGATATTTCACCGGAGTTTTATGGGCTTGTTTTTACACAAACAAAGCTCGATGCAGATATGCTTTCTCGAAAACTCGACGAACGTGGCTATGAGGCTGCGGCCTTGCACGGTGATATTCCGCAAGGACAGAGAGAGAAAATTTTATCTCGTTTTCGAAGCAAAAAAACAAAAATCTTGGTTGCAACTGATGTTGCAGCTCGCGGCATAGATATTGAAGGTTTAACTCATGTGGTAAATTATGCGCTTCCCTTTGACGGTCCAACCTATGTGCACCGTATCGGGCGCACAGGACGGGCAGGCGCAAAGGGCTTAGCCTTTACCATGGTGAAGCCTGAGGAAAGACGGCGACTTGAGTACCTAAAGCAGGTTGCAAAAAAAGCAACGCAGGGTGAGCTTAAAGAAGAAGTGATACCGAGCATAGAGCAGGTTGTTGACGTAAAGAAAACACGCCTTTTTGGTGATGTAAAATCGAGTCTTAACCTTACTCAAGGACCCTCTCAAACCTTCCTCACAATGGCAGAAGATTTGGTGGGGACAGAGGATAGCCTCTCTGTTCTCGCTTCTGTCTTGGAAAAAAACTATGGAAATCTCATAGATCCTAAACGCTATGGAGATATTCGTACGCCACAAAAACCTTCCCTTGGGACTCGTTCTGGCGATAGAGAAGCATCAAACCAGGTGCGAATTTACGTTCAGCTCGGTCGCAAGGATGGTTTTAATCCACGAGAAATTGCAAGCTATTTTAGTCAGCTTTTGGGTATTCCCCAACGAATGGTTGATAGAATCGATACTGCCCATGCTTTTACACTTTTGAGTCTTCCTAAAAAAGAAGCCTTAGAAATCATAGAGCGAACAAAGTGGGATAAGTCCTTACCGCATATGCATCTCGATACAAAAGAAAATGCCCGTGTCGATAGGGAGAGTTTTGGAAACCGTGGTTCTCAAGGACGAAATGGTCGTCGTGGAAATTCTTTTGCGGGGGAGTCAGCTCGTGGCTCTCGAAGAGCGAGTTTTTCATCTGCAAAGGCAGGCTTTAAAGAAGGTGGTGCAAGGAAGAATGCGCATCCGAGGGATTATTCCAGTCGAGGAAAAACGAGCTCGGCTGCCTTGTATAAAAAAGCATAATTTCTTATGTCGCTTAACTGGAAAGAGATAGAGCTTGTACTCGAAGAACTTGCTATTTCTGGAAGCTTTGTACAAAATATTGTACAACCGAGCTTTGATGCACTTGCCCTCTACCTGTATAAGGAGGGCAGGGCGCAAACGCTTTTTATAAGCCTTGCTTCTGGTTCCTGTCGCCTACATGAAACACGGCGGAAAATTCCCAAAAACCCAAAACCGCTGCGCTTTATGGAGCTCTTAAAAAAAAGAATTTTGGGGGCGAAAATTGTCGATGCGAAGCAGTTGGGGCAAGAGCGAATTGTGCAGCTGGAACTGGAAAAAAATGATGAGCGACTTTTTTTATTTATTCGGCTTTGGAGCGGTGCTGCAAATATTCTTTTAACCGATAGCGATTTTGGCATTATCGATGCCTTTTATCGGCGTCCAAAAAGGGGAGAAATAAGCGGACAGCTTTTTTCTCCCCCGCTGCCAAGAGAGGGAGAAAAAGGTAGGGACTATGATTTGCGCAGTTTTGAAAGCCTTGCGGATTTTGGACTCGATATTAGTTTGCTTTCCTTGAGTGAAAAAATTGAAAAGTGGTATGAGTTTTGCGGGGCGCAGCTTTCTGTAGAATCCTTGGTCGAGAAGGTTGAAAAACATTTTGCCCAAAAAATAGCGGGGATAGAAAAGCTTTTACAAAGTATAGAAGCAAAAAAGGAAGCTTTTTCGAACCGTGAAGCGCTTAAAATCCGAGGGGATTTAATTCTTTCAAATGCCCATCTCATAGAAAAAGAGCAAAAAATACTCCGCTGTCTTGATTATACGACAAATACTGAAATAGAAATACTTTTGGACTCTACAAAAAATGCACAGGAAAATGCAAATGAATTCTATAAGCAATACAAAAAAGCAGAAACAGGTTTTGAAGCTCTAGCTATAGAAGAAAAAAAGCTAGAAAAAGAAAAGCAGACGCTTTTTGAGGAAAAAGAAGCAATTCTTTTGGAAGGAAACCCCTTGCGCCTTGAGCAAGTTTTACGAAAAATAGAAACACCGAAGCAAGTCGCTGAAGTAGAAAGACCGGGGCTTTGGTTTGATTTTCAAGACTGGACGATTATTGTTGGGCGAAATGCAAGGGAAAACGACGAGCTTTTACGCCACTATGCCCGTGGCTTGGACACTTGGCTACATACCCGAGATGTACAAGGTGGCTTTGTTTTTATAAAGAATAAGCCTGGAAAAACAATACCCTTACCGGTTCTAATTGCCGCTGGAAATCTTGCGGTGTATTTTTCAAAAGCACGCTCAGAAGCGAGGGCAGATTTATATTATACCCAGGTGAAACACCTAAAACGGGCTCGAGGTGGGAAAAAAAGTGAAAAATCTAGTTTGACGGGAAAGGTTTTACCTAGCCACGAAAAAAATCTTTTTATTCAACTTGATACGAAGCTTTTGCAAGAGCTTGGTTTATAGCTTGATTCTTTTTAATTTCTGGACTATTTCATTACAAAAATAAAATAAAACTTTATTTTTGTAACCTTTTTTATACCTTGCATGTTATATAGTTGTTATGGACATGGTAGAAAATAACAAGCACAGCTGAAGCCCGAGAAGTTCCTCCTTTCTTCTCGGGTTTTCTATTTTATTGATTTGATATCTCTTTGTATTGCTATTATATCTTTTTCTAATTAAAATAATCCCCATGGTAGAAAAATCATTTGAAAATATATCACGAAAAGTTGCCTTAGCTTCCTGTGCTGCATACGATGAGGAAAGCGTTTTAGAAAAAATGCGTCAATTAGTTACAGACGCGCCACCTCCTTCAGTTGAAGGGAAGATTGTTCTTCTCAAGCCAAATATTTTATCGCCAAAAAAACCTGAATTTGCCATATGTACACATCCTGTGGTTGTTGCAGCAGCGGTGAAAGTCTTTTTAGAACTCGGTGCCAAAAAGGTTTTTGTTGGTGAATCTCCTGCTGTCGCTCCCTCTCTCGTAGCCGCAAAGGCGAGTGGTATGCTAGAGGCAATAGAAAAAGCCGGTGCGGAATGGGTGGATTTTTCTGAGATGCAAACCCTGCATTTTGAAGGTGGAAAGCTTATAAAATCGATAGACTTTGCAAAGCCTTTTTTC
>JAAZLA010000050.1 GCA_012799545.1 Treponema sp. | reverse complement strand
ATTATTTTTATATTAAGGAAAACTATGTTTTTACGGAAGACAAAGATTGTATGTTCGCTCGGGCCAACAGCTGAAACACTTGAAGTTATATCTGAGCTTTTACGTTCAGGGATGAATGTGGCACGGTTTAATTTTTCACATGGGACTCATGAATATCACTTAAAAAACATGCACCTTGTTCGAGAAGCATCTCGCCTAACAGGGATTCCTTGTGCCATTCTCATGGACACAAAGGGACCAGAAATTCGCACCGGCATTGTCTGTGATTCTGGCTTAGTTGAAATAGCTGAAGGGGATATTGTTTTATTGACAAATGATGATGGGCTTTGTTATTCTCCCAAGGTCAATGCAAATGGGGAAAAAGAGCCGACGCGTATTTCTCTCAGCTGGAAGGCACTCCCAAAGGAAATAAAAAAAGATTGTCGCATTCTCATCGCTGATGGTTTGGTTGAACTCTTGGTTTTGGATACTGACGGGGAGACGACGATTACTTGTGAAGCTTTGAACTCTGGTTCTTTTGGTAGTCGAAAAAATGTAAACGTTATCGGGGTGCGGCCGCAAATTCCTGTTTTAAGTGAACAAGACAAGATTGATATTGCCTTTGCGATACAGCATAATGTTGATTTTATCGCAGCGAGTTTTATATCGGATGCATCAGATATTGTAAGTATATTGCGTTATATAGAACCTTTTAATTCAAATGTGCGGGTTATTGCAAAAATCGAAAACGAAGAAGGCTTGGACAATATAGCCGAAATCGTAACGGTGAGCGCTGGTGTGATGGTTGCTCGTGGTGACTTGGGTGTGCAACTTGCAACAGAACGCATCCCCCTTGCACAAAAAAAAATAATTCGAGAATGCAATATACAGGGAAAACCGGTTATAACGGCAACACAAATGCTCGATTCGATGATACACAATCCTCGTCCAACGCGGGCGGAACTCACCGATGTTGCCAATGCGATTTTTGACGGCACTGATGCGGTTATGCTTTCTGGGGAAACAGCAAATGGCGCCTATCCGGTGGAAGCGGTGCAAACTATGGCAAAAATTGCCCTTACAGTGGAGGCTTCTGAAGAATATCGGCAAAAAATGCGCTCGAGTCATTTTTATGACATGGAAAAAACGGGGATTCAAGAAGTTTTGGCAAAATCGGCCTATCAAACGGCTGTTGAGATAGAAGCACAAGCCTTGCTTGCACCAACTTTGAGCGGAAATACCGCGCGTCTTTTGAGCCGATTTCGACCAGAGCAAGCTATAATTGCTGCAACGCCCAACGAAGCCGTACAAAGGCAATTGTTGCTTAATTGGGGAGTTGTACCTTTTTTGGTTGGCTTAGCAGAGGACTCAGAAGAGATGATTCAAAATGCGATACGTGTGGGACTTGAAAAAAAACAATTCAAGATGGCCGATAAATTGGTTGTTGTTGCAGGCGTGCCGATTATTTCACCAATTATGGTAAATACGATTCGCGTTTTAGTTGTAGGAAATATAATAGCGCGAGGGGCGAACGCCGGTGGAACGAATAAACTGGAAGAAAACGCTGATTTTCCCCATCGAGTTACGGGGCGTGTTGTTCATGCAGAAACACCAGAGGCTGCACTTGCAATGCTGCGAAAAAAAGGTGGCGAGATTCTTGTTACAAAAAATCTTGACATGTCCTTTGTCCCTATTTTACGCATCGTAAATGGGCTTGTGGTAGAAAATCCCTCGGATTTAACAGAAGAAAGACTTTCATTGATAAATCCCAATTTGGTCTGGGTGTCTCAAGTTCCAAACGCGATGGCAATTTTAGAACAAGGCTTAACGATAACGTTAGATAGCAAAGAAAAACTCGTGTATGAGGGAAGTTTATAAACTGCCAGGAGAACCAACAAAAAAAAGACTTACCTCGCGTTGCAAGATAAGTCTTTTTTTGGGCCCACCTGGACTTGAACCAGGGACCAACGGATTATGAGTCCGCTGCTCTAACCAACTGAGCTATGGGCCCGTTTGAAGATATAGGCTAGCATAATGTAAAAAAATATTCAAGCTAGGCTGGTTTACTTGTTATTGTTTTTTGTGCTTTTGTAGCTATCTATAAAAGCTTGCCACAAGGGGTCGATGAAAGATGGTGGAGCAAGGACTTCTATTTTTTTGTTTGGGTCGAAAAAGTTTGGAAAGCTAAGGCTTGCCGCATGGAGCCGAATGCCGCCGGTTTTTTCGCTTCTTTTAGCGCCATATTTTAAATCTCCTTTAATATATATGTTTTCTGCTGCCAGTTGTGCGCGAATTTGATGATGTCGTCCTGTTAGCAGATCGATTTCCAAAAAACCGTAATTATCGCCAATGCCACAAAGACGCCAAAGCAATCGGGCTTCTTTCGTATCTTTTTTCTTTATTTTGGAAGCAAAACTTTTGTTGATGCGTCCGTCAACCCAAAGATGGTGAAATAATTCAGTAAATTCATTTTCTTCTTTTTTCTGAGAGCTGGAAATAAGTCTTTCAAAGCCTTCGTTTTTTTCAACAATAGCCCAGTATTTTTTTTCTATCTTCCCTTTCGCAAATAGATTGTTATAAAAACCTAAGCCTTCGCTTGTTTTTGCCAAAAGCACAAGTCCAGACGTTGGCACATCGAGTCGATGTGTAACAAAGAGTTTTTCGTGTCCGAGCTGTATTTTTAGGATTTTTGTCAAAAGATTTGCTTTATTTTTATCGTCTTTTTTTTCTAGAGCCTCACCTTTTATTTTATTTACAACGATACAAGCAGAATCTTCATATATAATGCGTTTTAGGATCTTTTTTTCCATAAAATTATACTAGCAAATAGAAATTAAAATTGATAGATAATTTTTTTTATTTTAAAAAAAAACTTTAAAAATAAAAAAAAACTCCTTTGAATTGCCACTAATAAGATAGGCAGATGTATTTCTGTTATACCAACAATAAGGAGCCTTAGTTATGAAAAAGAGAATTGGAAAAAAGACAGGATTTATTGTTGTTCTGTTTTGGTTGTTGGCTATGAGTATTGTATTTGCGGATTATACAATTACATATGAGGTAAGAGTTACTAAAACCGTAAACGCGCCAAAACAAAATGAAGATGGAACTTGGGATACAGCCGATCCAAATAAAAAAATTCGTTTGGATGATGGCGAAGACCCTAACGACCCTAAGAATTATGAAGGTAAAGGCGGAATTCCTACATCTACTACCTCAGATACTCAAACACGTATTATTACAATAGAAGGAAGTAATCCTCCTTCTGATATAGAGGTACAAAAAAAAATTAAAGCAGATATAGAAAAAATAGCTGACGCGATAACAGGAGCAAATGAAAATTCTGGCGCGACAAATAATAATAAAACTACAGGGCTTGTTACGGTAAATGGAACTGTTACTATTCAAAATACTACAAATAAAGAGGTTATAAGAGAGCAAAAGGTATCTGCTTCTGCTCCAATAGGAGATCCAGTTTTGCTTTCGAGTGGGCAGTATCTGTATACCGAAACCGATATTGACCTTCTTGTTTCTGGTCTCTCTTTTCCTATAACGCGCTACTATCAAAGTGGTAAGAATATTTCTGCCACTTCTATGTGGTTTATGAGTACTGACTCAAGAGTTGTACGTGGGCAAAAATTTCAGCCCGAAAAAGAGTTAGCTACTTTGAATGCATTGTATAAGGATTCTGTAGCAAATTATAACGATACAAATAAAAAATATCGAGACTTAAAAAAGTGGTATACGGATCAAATTGCACTTTGTAAAAAAGAGCTTTCCGTCTTAAAAAAAGGGAGGAGCGAAATAAATGTTCTCCTTGGTAGGAATTTAACTGCAAGTAGTAAGACTAAAATAGAAAATTATATAAAAAAATATGATGCAAATATTTCATATTACACTAACTTACAAAACAATTGCGAGCGTGAATTAGATAAGGATAAAAAAAATGACCCAACAGGTGCCTTGGTAAAAATTAGGGCAGAAATTACAAAGCAAGAAGTGCTCTTGAATGAGCAAAAGGCTATGATTGTGCAATCTGAAAAAGAGCTTGCCCATCATAATGCAAATGTTTCTTACAATAGCTATGGAATACGTGGGAGTGGTTTTACCGATCTTATAGACTGTGGAAATGATATTCTCAAAGTCTATGATGAGCGTGGAGTTGCTTTCAGCTATAAGGTAAAAGAGGTTCCTGTCTATGGTGCGGGAGAAAATCATTACCCAAGGGGCTCTGAAACGGAGGCTCTCTTTCCTGGGGATGAAAACAGCTTGCGCCTTTTAAAAGATGGCAGTTTTGAATGGCAAAAAAAAGACGGAAGTATTTGGTTTTATAGTGCACAGGGTTTACTCTCTCGTGTGCAAAATGCAAACGGCGTGGGAATCGACTTTGTGTATTCTCCAAGTTATTATCTTTCTTCTATAAATTACGAAGGAGAAGTTTTGTATCGTTTTTATTACGAGGGTGCAAAACTTGTGAAGATTGAAAACGCACGAGACCCATCTGAGTTTGTTGCTTATGGCTACACGGGAAATCTTTTGTCTTCTGTTCGAGATAGCGATGGGGATACTGTACGCTTTGCCTATGAGGGAACCTTACTTAAAAAAATAATAAAGCCGGACGCGTCTTTTGTTTCAATTGCCTATGATTATGAATTTGATGGGCAGCGTTATGTAAGTGCGACAACGAATGAAGAGGGCTACACGGAAACCTTTGCGTATAGTAAGTCGGGAAGTACTTTGAACTATACCGATCATACGGGTGTGCGTACGCAGTACTGGTATGATGAAAATCATAAAACGCAAAAAGAAGTTCTTAGCGATGGTACAACGATTAATTACGCCTATGACGCTGACGGAAATCTTGTCTCTGAAAATCGTAATGGGCGCGTAACAAGCTATGCCTACGATGAGCGTGGAAATAAAATGCAAACAAAATATGCTGATGGAAGTACGGAGCAATGGCAGTACAATGCGCTTGATAAACCGCTTCTCTACAAAGACCGAGATGGTGTAAGGCTTCGTTATAGTTATGATGAGAAGGGAAATCTTTTGTCCTTGAGTCGTGGAGGAGGAGTAATTTTTTCTGCCATCTATAATGAAAAGGGTTTGATACTATCTTCTGTGCAAGCTTCGGTTAACTATGCGTATAGCTATGATACGTATGGCAATGTGATCCAGAGAAAAACAGGGACAGGTGGGCAAGAGCGTCTTGAAGAGTGGACCTATGATGCACAAAATCGAGTTACCTCTTATATCAATCCATTGGGTGAAAAAACAGAATATCAGTATCCGACAAAATCGAGCACAAAGATTTTGTGTCCGAATGGTTTGGAAACAGAGATTCTGTACAATAACCGAAAGGACTTGGTGAAGCTT
>JAAZLA010000249.1 GCA_012799545.1 Treponema sp. | reverse complement strand
TGGCCGGTTGCGGCTTTTTGTGCTTCATGCAATAAGGATACAACTGAAATTCGCTCCTACGATGGGGAGTGGCTTTTAGACTATCATTGTACAAGTTGCGGCTATGAGGCAAAGGCAGATATTCGCAGTGCAAAGGAATTAAAGCTTGGTTGGCGAGTTGACTGGCCAATGCGATGGGCCTATGAAAAAACCCTCTTTGAACCGGCAGGGAAAGACCATCACTCACAAGGTGGCTCCTTTGACACCGCTCGATTGGTCAGTGAAAAAATATATAACTGGCCTGCACCGGTGAGTTTTCGCTACGATTTTATCGGTATAAAAGGAACTCCTGGAAAAATGTCTTCGTCAAAGGGAAAGGTTGTTGACTTATACGATGTTCTAGAAGTCTATCAACCAGAGCTCGTTCGCTATCTTTTTGCAGGGACACGACCAAATACAGAATTTTCTATAAGCTTTGACTTAGATGTTATAAAAACCTATGAGGACTATGACAAAACTGAGCGTATTGCCTGGGGTGTCGAAAAAGCAAAAAACGAGCAAGTTTATGCAAAAGAAAGACGGGTCTACGAGCTTTCACAAGTTGACGGCATGCCCTCGATTATGCCCTACCAAATGGGTTTTCGGCATTTATGCAATCTTTTACAAACCGCTTCTGGCGATATAGATGCGGTGATTGCAAATCTCACCGATATAAAAGAAGAGCAGATAGGGCGGTTCAAAGAGCGTTGCATTTGTGCTTGGAACTGGATACGAGAATGCTCTCCTGAAGATTTTCGCTTTAGTCTTCGAAGTAATGGAGAAAAAATTGCACTTGAAGATGCAGAACTAAAGGCGCTGCAACGCGTTGCCGAAGAAGTTCTTCCGCAAGTAGAAGTTCTTGAAGAAAAACCGCTTTCGCAGCTTTTGTATGACATAGCAAAGGATGAGGGCATAGAACCGAAGGCTTTGTTTAAAGTCTTGTATCAAGCATTGATAGAAAAAGACCAGGGACCACGGCTTGCAAGTTTTATGAAAATTATTGGAAAAGAAAAATTACAGACATTGTTATCAATTTATACATAAGCAGTTTTGTTTGAAACTGTTTAAATATTTTTTATAGGAGTAAAAAATGAAGGATCTTAAGGGAACAAAAACCGAAGCCAATTTATGGGAAGCATTTGCTGGTGAAAGCCAAGCGCATACAAAATATCAATACTATGCTTCAGTTGCAAAAAAAGCAGGATTTAACCAAGTTGCGGGATTTTTTGAAGAAACATCACGAAATGAAAAAGAACATGCAAAAATTTGGTTTAAACTTTTGCACGATGGCAAAGTTCCTGCAACCGAAGTTAACCTCGTAGATGCTGCCGATGGCGAAAACTATGAGTGGACAGATATGTATGCTGGTTTTGCAAAAACCGCAAAAGAAGAAGGTTTTACAAAAATAGCCTATCTTTTTGAAGCTGTAGGAAAAATTGAAAAACACCACGAAGAGCGCTATAGAGAATTGCTCGAAAGCATTAAGGCAGGAAATGTATTCAATGCTGAAGGCGAAGTTGCATGGATTTGTGCAAACTGTGGTCATATTCATTACGGTAAAGAAGCACCAGAGGTCTGTCCTGTTTGTGATCATCCACAAGGCTACTTTATGAGAAATGTAAAGAACTACTAAGCTAGTTTTAAAAGGCTCCATTTGATGGAGTCTTTTTTTTTGTCTATTAGTATCTATTAGATTTAAATAAATAGGCTCGATTGATAATCTATGTTAAGATACTCGTATGCACACAACAAAAAATAACAGAAGCGAGGAAACCGAAAAAATGATGAAAACATACTCGATTGATTTTACCAAAGAAGATTTTACGCGTCGGGCAAAAAAACTTG
>JAAZLA010000248.1 GCA_012799545.1 Treponema sp. | reverse complement strand
TTGCCTTGACCCAAGCCCTGTAAAATGATACCATAAACACATAGTTTGAATTACCCAGGGGTTTTAAGGATGCCATACTCAGAGCCAACAAAGCTTGCCGTTGTAGCCTGTCCAGGGGGCGAACACTTTGCAAATGAAGTTATCACCCACCTTCGCCATATGTACAAGCACCGCTTCAATCTAAAGCGCGATGTTATTTCAAAAAGATATGATACTGACAAAGATGACCTCGTAAGAGAAATAAATCTATACAACGACTTACATACTTCAGATTTATGCGTTAGAGGACATGTAAAAAAATATCGAGCACCAAAATTTTTCGTTGATACAGAATTTACCTATTTTATGAACGGTGAGTTCAAAACCGAAATTAAAGAATGCATTCGTGGTAGAGATGTATTTATTTTTCAGGATGTTGAAAATCATCAAGAACTCAGTTTAAATGGAGGGAAAAACAAACAGATTCTTTCCATAAATGATCATGTGATGTCACTTCTTGTTACAATAGACGCCGTTCGTCAAGCCGGTGCAAGCGATATATCTCTTGTTCTCCCTGTGTATCCCTACAGTCGTCAGCATAAAAAAAAGGGAAGAGAAGGTTTAACCGCAAGTTTACTCGGACATATATACGAAAACATGGGTGTCTCCCGCATCATTACCCTCGATATACATTCACGAGAAATAGAAAACTCCTTTTCAAAAGCAATTATCGAAAACCTACACGCAAGTTATCAAATTATTCGTGAACTTACGAAACTTGTAAATCTTTCAGCTGACGGCGATGACCTCGTCGTTGTCTCTCCCGATACAGGTGCGGTTGATAGAAACAAGTTTTACTCAACAAGATTGAAAAAACCCCTTGCGATGATTTACAAAGAAAGAGATTATTCGCAAGTTACGCAAAATGCAAAAGCAACAAATATCGTATCCATAAAGCTCCTCGGAGATGTAAAAGGAAAGGTTGCCTTTCTCGCCGATGACATGCTTGGCACAGGTGGCACGCTTTTAAAGGCGATGGAATTTCTAAAAGAACAAGGCGCAAAAAAGGTAATCGCAGCCATCAGCCTACCCTTTTTTAACGGAAACGCTATTGCACAATTTAACGAAGCCTACGAAAAAGGTCTTTTTTACCGCATCATCGGGACAAATGCGGTCTATCACGAAGAACTTCTCAAATACGAATGGTATATAAACTCAAATGTTTCTGGACTTTTTGCAAACGTCATTATACGTATCCATCACAACCAATCGCTCAGCGACCTCCTCGACAACCGATCGATTATTGAAAAACTTGTAAAAAAAGAGTAGGCTCTGTACCTATGCAAAGTCCTATAACAGTTCTCTCAATCGACATTGGCACCTCATCTCTTAAAGCAGGTCTTATAGATACGACAGGTAGTCTTTTAGCCTTTGAACGGGAACGTTTTTCAAAAGAAAAGCCAGAGACGATGTGGCTCGATGCTTTTTTAATCTGTGTAAAAAAAATATTCCAAGAACAAGGACATGCTCCGCCTAGAGCTATCAGCATTTCTGGAAATGGACCGACTCTTGCCTTTGTACATCAGGATAGCAACGGAAAAGAAAGCGCCGACATTTTACTTTGGAACGAAGTTTTTGCAGAACCTCCAACGGCAAATAAAAATACTCAGGCATACCAAGGCAAATCCCTTTTTATCCCCCGCATTCTCGACTATTTTGCCTCCCTTTCTTCAAGCGAAAGTCATAGCAGAGCAAAACCAAATCATCCAATCTCGATAATACAAAAATTACGAAGCTTGCAAAAAATTATCTCAGGTCCAGAATATCTCGTGTGGCAGCTCACTGGAAAAGCCCACACCCTCTTGCCAAACCCTCGTTTTGCGCCTGCATATTGGTG
>JAAZLA010000247.1 GCA_012799545.1 Treponema sp. | reverse complement strand
TACCGCAAGCTCTGTCCCTTTATAAGTGGTAGATTTAGGTAGGGTGGAAAATCATCTTCAAGCATAAAACGAGAAATAGCAGCATCATAGGCACTGGTAAGATTGAAAACCTTTCCGGCAAGACGTTTTTTTAATTCTAGGGGGACAGAGGATTTTGATACAGAGCTTTTCATCTCTGTTATGACTTCTGAGTAATCTTCTGGGTCAGTAATAACTATGACATCTTGAAAGTTTTTCGCAGCAGAGCGAAGCATTGTTGGCCCACCAATATCAATAAACTCTATGGTTTCCTCAAAAGAGAGATTTGCTTGCACTTTTTCAAAAAAAGGATAAAGGTTGACACAGACTAAATCAATGGGATAGACGTCGAGATTTTTTAGAGTTTCCATGTGTTTTTTATTTTGGCGTTGCGCTAAAAGCCCCGCATGGATTTTTGGGTGAAGCGTTTTGACCCTGCCATCTAAACACTCAGGAAAGCCAGTTATATCACTTACATCTACAACAGAGATATTGTTTTGTTCTAGATATTTTGCAGTGCCACCTGTGGAAAGTATTTCCCAACCTTCATTAATAAGAAAGTCTGCTAAGTCCAGTATACCTTCTTTATCATATACACTTATTAAAGCTCTTTTTTTCATTTTATCACCTTTTCTAAAGAATGTGAAATTATAGCATAAAAGGTTCTGTTTTGCAAATCCTGTTCCCGTTAAAGGTGGTTAAAGGAGAACACTTTTGTTCCTTAGGCCAATTAGAGGGACAGAGGATTTAGTCTATCCTTGTTATTATAGGTTTTATAGAGTATGATTGAGAGAATTGAGAGTTCGTTGCAATTAGTTGAGGAGCAATCATGCAAACAATTGAAGACTTAAAACAGTATACATTTAAAGCCCTGTTGGAAAACTCTATAAAAAAATTTGAAAAAGAAAAAGCTCTGTCCCTTGTTGATGGTGAACCTATTTCGTATCGAGAATTGTATGAAAAATCATTAGTTATCTCGAATTTACTTAAAAACAGTGGACTTAAAAAAGGGGATAAGGTTGCTATTTATAGTTCAAGCATGCCACAGTGGGGCATTGTGTATTTTGGAATTGTAAACGCTGGGTTTATAGCTGTTCCCTTGCTTCCAGATTTTTCAGCGAATGAGATAGAGACTATTTTAGAGCATTCTGAAACAAAGGTTGTCTTTGTTGCTGAGAAAATGAAAGCAAGATTAGATACCATCAAAGAAGACCTAATAGAAATCTTATTCAAAATAGAAGATTTTTCTTTATTTTATGGAAATATTGATAAAAAACAGCTTTCTTTAAATCCTCTGTCCCCAGAGGAACGAAAAATGCTTGAGGAAATAAAGATACGAGAAGAAGATATAGCATCAATTATTTATACTTCTGGAACGACGGGGCGTTCAAAAGGTGTTGTCTTAACACATAAAAACATTGTGTATAATGCAGTGCAATGCCAAACAGTACATCGTGTACATAGGAGGGACAGAGCTCTGTCCTTTTTACCTCTATCTCATGTGTATGAGTTTACTATTGGTTTTGTTATGCAAATGCTTAATGGAAGCGCTGTATATTACCTTGGGAAACCACCGACAGTTACGAGCTTACTTCCTGCGTTTAGAAAAATTCGCCCAACGCTTGTTCTAAGTGTCCCGATGATTATAGAAAAAATCTATAAAAATAAGGTTCTACCGGAGTTAACAAAAACGGATTTAACAAAAAAATTGTACCAAAAGCCTTTTTTTAGAAAAATCTTACATAGAATTGCTGGGAAATCGCTCAATAAAACCTTTGGAGGCAAAATTAATTTTTTTGGCTTCGGTGGTGCAAAAGTTGACCCAGAAGTTGAGCTTTTTATGAAAGAAGCACGATTTAAATATGCTATTGGTTATGGTCTTACAGAAACTGCTCCATTAATTGCTGGATCTGGTCCCAAAAATACTATTCCTGGCACAATAGGTCCTGTTTTAGAAGGCGTTGAGCTTGCAATCCTCGATCCTGACCCAGAAACAGGTATAGGTGAAATCGTTGCAAAGGGCGAAAATATTATGCAGGGCTATTATAAAGACGAAGCACTTACAAAATCAGTCTTTACAACGGAAGAAGATAGCACGGGTCCTGGTTGGTTTAAGACAGGAGATTTGGGGATAATTGATACAAAAAATCGTTTGTCTATTAAAGGGCGACTAAAAAATATGATATTAAATTCTGCAGGTGAAAATATCTATCCTGAAGATATAGAATTTATTTTAAACCAGCACCCTCTTGTTACCGAATCGCTTGTAGTTGAAGATGGAAATGGGCTCGTTGCTTTAGTACAGCTCGATAACGAAAAACTGGAAAAAGAAAAAGGTGAAGGCTTTACCAAAATAGCAGGCAATACAATAAACGAAATAAAAAACGATTTATTGTATTTACAAGAAGAGGTACTATCTGAAATACATTTTTTTGTGAACCAAAAGGTAAATAGAATTTCAAAACTTTCCGCGGTTCGCTATATTCAAGAATTTGAAAAAACTGCAAGTCAGAAAATAAAACGGTATTTATACGGAAAATCAAAAAGCGATGAGGAAAATACTCAAAGCGAACTCAATAAGAAAAACAGCGAAGAGTAGAAATTGTTTTTGATTTCATTTAGATTACTAAAATAGTTCTAAAATGAGCTTTTTAAATGTATTCCCGCGGTCAAATTCATTTTTGAACATACCGAAGGAGGCTGTCCCGGGGGAAAAAAGAATAATTTCTTGTGCCCCGAAGGTCATCTCACCCGTAATTTGTTCTTTTAACCTTGCAAGAAGCGCGTCGAGGGATGGGAAAGGGCCAAAATAGGGGACAGAGGATTTATCTAGTTCTTTTATTAAAAGCTCTGTCCCCGAGCCAGCGAGAAGATAGAGCGATTTTGCCTTGGGCAAATGCTTTGCCAGTTCTGTAAAATCTAAGTTTTTATCAGTTCCACCAGAAATAAGATGTATTGGGTCAGTAAAAGAGCTTAATGCTGCAATTGTCGCGTCTGGAACAGTTGCAGCTGAATCGTTATAAAAAAGAAAGCTCGTTTTGAAGCTTTCTTTGGTGATTTTTAAATCCTCTGTCCCTCCTGTAGGAAGGTTTTGCAGTGTTTTTTTGTGAAAATATTCTAATCGATGTGGGACTCCAGGGAATTTCGCCATTATTTTTGCTGTTTTTAGAGGACTGACTCCCATCAAGACCAAGGCAAGCGATGCAATGAGCATGTTTTCCTTCATATGGATTCCAGGCACCAATAAATTATCAAGAATAGGAGTTGCAGTTTTTGTTTGTAAAGATATCTTTGAATTGCTAGAGATTTTTTTGTTAATTTTTAAATCCTCTGTCCCCATTTGTATTGAAAGGGCAGCGCTTCTTGTTACATATCCTTTACCATGTATATCAAGCCAAGCGCCTTTTGCTGTGTGGCCTTGAAAAGGCTTGCTACTGTAGCGAATAACTTGAGCCTCTGTCCCCGAAGCAAAAATATCTCCCCAGGAGTCGGCAGAGCATATCGTAAAGTCGGAGGAATCTTGGTTTTTATTAATGAGTTTTTTGTCTTCTATGTAGTTTTCCATTGTTCCGTACCAGTTTAAGTGGTCTGGAACAATTTTTGTGATAATTGCAATTTTTGGTTTTAGAATTCCTCGCCCTCGAAGGTCTGAAAGTTGCCAACTTGAAAGCTCTAAAACAACAGGAGTGTTTTCATTTGTTTTTTCTAGAAAATGTAGTGGGCTGATGGTTATATTCCCACCTAAAAAAGAGTGAAAGCCGGCTTGTTGCAGTCCAAAATGTATAGCACTCGCCGTTGAAGATTTTCCCTTGCTACCTGTAATGGCAATAATAGGTGATTTTGTAAAGCGTAGAAATAAAGAGATATCGCTTTCTATGTGTTTTGCTTTTTTAAGATATATATTCCCTTCGTATTTTACAGCTGGGTTTTTTATAACAAGATCTGCTTCCTCAAAATCCCGAATATCATGACGGCCTAAAACAAAATCTGCTTTATCAAGATTTAGTGAACTATCATTTTTAAGAGATTTTATAGTTGGCTCTAATTCAGCTTCTGTTTTTAGGTCAGTAATGGTAACGAATGCCCCATGTTTTAAGAAAAACCGCACAGAAGCTTCTCCCCCTCCATGCAATCCAAGTCCCATTACAAGCACTTTTTTATCTTTTATATCTGCAAGGCTCGAAATTGGGCAAAAATTGGGATAGTTATGAAATAAACTGTTATTTAAAATGAGATTTTCGGAAATATTGAGCTTGCTTTGGTTGGGGACAGAGGATTTGTGTGAATCTTTTTTGGGCTTTACAGGCTTAGATTTATTCATAGTTTTTTATATTTCCATCTCTGTAATCAAAACTTCCTTCAAATGTATATCCGGCACTGCCTATTGCGAAAAGTTCATTCGTTTCATTTTCCCATAAGATAGTTAATTTTCTAGAATCATCAAAATCTTCTAAAAGATTTATTTCTTGTGTGTAAAGAGAAGGGGAGCCTTTTTCAAAAATAAAAACAGAGGCGGTTTCTGGGTTTCCAGATAAAACCGATGATACGAGCGAAGCAGCAGCACTAATGCAAGAGGTTGAGGGGCCTCGTTTTATTGTACGAATAGACATAGCCTCTTTTGCAACCTCTCTGTAATAAACTAGATAGGTTTTATTTTGTGTGAAAACATTATTTATTTTAAGGTAGAGGTCAAAAAAAGACGAGATATTTACTTCTTTGGCATTTACCGCAACTATATCATCCTTAATATGAAAACCTGAAATACAAACAGGCTTGTTATTGATACGTATTGTTTCAATAGAATGTTTGCTGTTTTTGTCTATACGTGCACCATTTGTAAGAGAAAAAGGACTACCAAGAGAAATTTTGAACTCTCTAGGAGAAATTATATTAAATCCTCTGTCCCCAAGGGGAGTTTTTAGTGTTATTCTGTCTTTATTAGCTGTTTTTAGAAAATAGCCTGAATCAAAGGAATAGCGCGCTGCACAAAAAAATGCGTCATAACTATGAAAATGTTCTTTGCCATTTGGTAAAAAAATTCTAACAAAATTGTCTGGGGAGAGAAAAATACATGCGCTTGCACCAACTCCGTAACGTCGGTCGCATATTTGCCTTGCAATTGGGGACAGAGCATTTGTTGAAATGGAATGTTTTCCTATGTCAATGAGTAAAAAACTATTGCCACCGAGGTGTAATTTATAAAAATCTAGTTTCACATATGTAACCCTGTATTAAGTGCTTGTCGAGCCTTAAATCTTTCGACTGCTAAGTCTAATAAACGTTCAATTATGGTTTTGTAGGGTATGCCTGCAGCTTCGCACATTTTTGGAAACATACTAATCGATGTAAACCCAGGGATAGTATTGATTTCGTTTAGATAAATTTCGTTACTTTGCTTATCGATAAAAAAATCAACTCTCGAAAAGCCACTCGCATCAACTGCTTCATAGGCTTTTTGCGCTAGGACTTTGATTTTTTCAGTTTCTTCACTGCTTATTCGAGCTGGGATAAAAAAGTTTGCTCCATTGGGGTCATTGTATTTGGCCTCATAGTCATAAAATTCATGAGTAGGAATTATCTCTCCTAAAACTGACACAATAGGTGTCTGATTTCCGATAACTGAGCATTCAATTTCTCTCGCATCTATAAAAGGCTCGATTAGCACTTTTTCATCCCAAAAAAAAGCCTCTTCAAGTGCTTTTTCTAGAAATCCTCTGTCCCTCACCTTTGCTGTACCTACAGAGCTACCTGCGTTGCAGGGTTTGACAAAAACCGGATAGGTAAATTTTTGCTCTGTCTCTTCAATAATTTTT
>JAAZLA010000049.1 GCA_012799545.1 Treponema sp. | reverse complement strand
AGACGAAAGCTATAAACCCTTGCCAAGAACTTTTATCTTTGGTGCAAAGGCTGCATCAGGGTATCGAAGAGCAAAGACAATTATCAAGTTGATAACAACAGTTGCAGAAAGAATAAATAATGACAAACGAGTGAAGGGGCTTCTTCGTGTTGTTTTTATCGAAAACTATCGAGTCAGTTTAGCAGAAAAACTTTTCCCTGCCTCCGATGTGTCTGAGCAAATTTCTACTGCAGGAAAAGAAGCAAGTGGAACGGGTAACATGAAGTTTATGATGAATGGTGCGCTTACTATTGGTACTTTGGATGGTGCAAACATTGAAATTGTCGAAGAAGCAGGTGATGAAAATGCTTTTATCTTTGGGCTTACCGCAGATGAAATTCACGCCATTGAAAAAGAGCATAGTTACCAACCACAACGCTATCTTGACTCTAATCCAGAGCTTGCAAAAGTTGTAGATCAACTTATTGACGGAACTTATGACCCTACTAATCATCTTTTCAAAGAACTTCACGATTCTTTACTCTGGGGTGTTGATGGGCAACGAAGTGATGTCTATTATGTGCTCGCAGATTTTGAAGCCTATGCAAAAGCACATGAAAAAGTTTTAGAAGCATACCAGGATCAAAAAGGCTGGGCGAAAAAAGCCTTGCTTAATATTGCACGAAGTGGAAAGTTTTCTTCAGATAGAACTATAGAAGATTATGTCTCGGATATTTGGAAAATAGAAAAACTCTTGGTTAAATAAAACATGGAACAGGTTGAGGCAAAAACACTTCTTGCATCTTTGGGCTTAATGCTTGTAACTCTGTTGTGGGGACTGTCTTTTGCTGTTGTAAAAAATAGCCTCGACCTCGTTCCTCCTGTGTATATGATGGCCTTTCGTTTTAGTATAGCCTCGCTTGCACTGCTTCTCGTTTTCCCAAAAAAACTAAGTGCCATAACAAAGGAAACACTAAAGAAAGGTTTTGTTTTAGGCATTTTTCTTGCTCTCGGTTATGCTTTACAAACGATTGGAGTTGTGTACACAAGCGCAGGAAAAAATGCCTTTATAACAACTACCTATGTTATCTTTGTACCTTTTATTTATTGGTTTTTTACAAAACACAAGCCAGGTTTTTTTTCTATTATCCCCGCCTTTGTCGGACTACTCGGCATTGCCCTTCTTTCCTTACAAGATGATTTAAGTGTCAACAAGGGCGACATTCTCACGCTTTTATGCGGTATTTCCTATGCCTTTCACATGGTTTTTATTGCGCTTTTTACAAAAGATGATGACCCCATACTCTTAAACCTTGTGCAGATTTTCTTCGTAACAGTTTTTTCTTGGCTCCTTGCTCCCTTTTACGACGGAGCCTTTCCCTTGCTTGCAATTCAAGCCCCTGCAACGATTTGGTCGATGCTCTTCTTGGGGATTTTTTGCACGATGCTTGCTTTTTTCTTACAAACACTTTGCCAAAAATTTGTGCCACCAGGGACAGCCTCTCTTATAATGTCTTTAGAAGCGGTATTTGGCGTCTTTTTTGCTTGGCTTATCTTGGGCGAAATCCTATCCCTACGCATGGCTTTCGGGGCCCTTCTTGTATTTGTCGCCATCTTGCTTTCACAAAAAAAATCACTACCAAAGACTTAAAGCTTTCTTGGTAAATTGACAGACTAAAAGGAAAGCTTTAATATAGTAGCATATATCTGATAAAGGAAAAAAACATGAAAAAAAATCTACGCATTTTTGCGATTATTGCACTTGTTGTACTAGCCTTTGCATTCACTGCATGCGCTAAGACTACAAAGTCTGACGGGCTTACTATTAAAGAGGGCGTTTTGCAAATCGCCATGGAAATTGGCTATCCGCCATTTGAGTATTTCGACACGGACGGGAAAACTCCCATCGGCTTTGATGTACAGCTCGGAAAGGCAATCGCCGAAGAATTGGGCTTGCAAGTTGCCTATGTGGATACAGCCTGGGACGGAATTTTCGCTGGTCTAAAAATCAATAAATACGATGTGGTTATATCAGCGGTAACCATAACAGATGAGCGCTTAAAAGAATTCAATTTTACCAAGCCATATATTGGCAATGCGCAATCTCTCGTTTTATTGAAAAACACAGAAGTGACTGCAAAACACCCCGAAGAACTCGGCGGCTTACGAGTTGCCTATCAAGCAGAAACGACTTCAGATATTTATATGACAAAACTAAAGGCTGAAAAAGGCGTCAATTACAAGGAGTTTGAATACGACAAGGTTATGAATTGTTTTGACGATTTGAAAAACGGACGAGTTGATGCCATTGTTTGCGATAGCCTTGTTGCTGTTGACTATGTCGCGGATGCAAATGCGCCCTATGAAATTGTCTGGCTTGGAGAAGCAGATGAATTTTTTGGCGTGTGTATTAAAAAAGGCAATGATGCTCTTACAGAAAAAATAGACCTCGCCTTAGACAAACTTTTTGCAGAAGGCAAGATACAAGCGATTTCAAAAGAAATTTTTGGCTCAGATATTGTTTCTGCGACTCGCGCAAACTAAATAAAAACCTGTATTTGAAAAATACAGGCAGAAGGGATACTCATGGAAAAACTACAGACAATACTTAACTGGATACCGCCACTTTTAGAAGGCGCGGTTGTAACTATTTCTCTCACCTTGCTCTCAGTTATAGCAGGTTTAATCGGTAGCTTGTTTTTGGCACTTGGAAAGATGTCAAAAAATAAAGCCCTAAACCGAGCTTCGAGCGCCTATGTTTTCTTTTTCCGTGGTACCCCCTTGTTGATGCAGTTGTATTTTATCTATTATGGGCTTCCACAAATTGCTCCCTGGCTCACTATAAACAACCGATTTATTGCCGCCTTTATCGCTTTTGGCTTAAACTCAGCAGCCTATTGTGCAGAAATTATACGTGCGGCAATTCAATCTATCGACAAGGGGCAGTTTGAGGCAGCTCGTGCCCTAGGAATGACTTATGGACAAACGATGCGGCTCATTATTATTCCGCAGTCTTTTCGCCGTCTCATTCCACCCGTTGGCAATGAGTTTATAATGGTCTTGAAAGATGCATCTTTGGTTTCGATTATTGCCCTATCCGATATAACAAAAATAACCCGTAGCATTTCTTCGTCGACAGGTTCTGCCCTTGTGTATATTCCTGCGATGATTTTATATCTTATTATTACGGGAATTTTTACCCTCGTTTTCAATAAACTTGAAAAAAAATACTCGGTCTACGAATAAAGCTTCATACTAAAAACAAGAGGAAAAACTATGGCAATGATAAAAACAATTAATGTATGTAAAAATTTTTGCGATTTAGAGGTTCTCCGCGATGTTTCTTTGACTGTTGATCAAAAAGAAGTTGTTTGCATCGTCGGACCTTCTGGGGCAGGAAAATCAACCTATTTGCGCAGTTTAAATCGGCTTGAAAAAATAACATCGGGACAAGTGTATATCGAAGATGTGCTTATGTTTGATGCAGAACATGGCGTAAACAAGGTGAAAATGCCTGCAAAAGAGAGGGCAGAGCGTCTTTTGGAACTTGGTATGGTTTTTCAGCGCTTTAATCTTTTTCCACATAAAACTGTTTTAGAAAACGTTATGGTTTCTCCCATACATGTAAAAAAACAAAGCCTTTCGTATGCAGAAGAAAAAGCGATGGCCTTGCTTGAGCGAGTCGGTTTAAGCGACAAGCTGCACGAGTATCCGGCAAAACTTTCTGGAGGGCAACAACAACGAGTTGCTATTGCTCGTGCTTTGGCTATGGAGCCAAAAATTATGCTCTTTGATGAGCCAACGAGCTCTCTGGACCCAGAATTGGTTGGGGAAGTGCTTGGGGTAATGAAACAACTCGCCCTTGACGGCATGACAATGCTTGTGGTTACCCATGAGCTTGGTTTTGCACGTGAGGTGGCAAATCGTGTGGTATTTATGTATGAGGGGCGTGTCCTAGAAGATGCATCGCCCGATGAGATTTTCAAAAACCCAAAACACGAAAGAACAAAGCAATTTATAAAAAGCGTTTTATAAAGCAAAGAGGAGACCTTATATGGATGTTTTTACCTATACGCTCATTATTGTTTTTTTTATCTTTGCAGCGATACTTTCTTTTATAGATATAAAACATCAAAAAATCCCCCGCTTTCTTTCTTTTTCGTTTATTGGCAGTATCTATGGCTTACGTATTTTGGGGACCCTTCTTCTTTTTTTGATATCGAGAGGCGAGAGTGAAGCTGGCAGCTTGTCATTTTCCGCTTTTTTATTTGCGCTTTATCCACCGACACTGGGACTTATCTTGGGACTCGCTGTGTTTTACGCTGTTCGTGTTGTATCTAAACTAAAGCTCGGACTCGCTGACGTGTGGTTTTCTGGAGCTATGGGAGCTTTCTTGGGCTACCTTGGTTGGTATGCCGCCATCGCGATTTCCTGTCTTTTTGCGCTTAGCTGGATTTTCTCCCTTGCTGTTTTACGAAAAATTCGGGCAAAACACGAAGGGCAAAAAGAAATAAGCTTGTTAAAAACCTTTCGGCAGATTCAAATTCCTTTTATACCCTTTCTCGCATCTGGTTCACTCTGTGCTCTTTTAGTTTCAAGTCTTACAAGATAATATTTTTATCTACCTAAGCGCTCGTATTGAAAACACGAAAAGAACGTTTGTTGAGAATATAGAGCACAAAACCATAGAGGACAATGGTGAAGGGAAGGAGCCAGGTTCCCAAAAAACTTGCAATAAGCCCGAATAGAGGCGGTAAGATTGTTGTCGAAGTATAGGCGACAGCCATTTGAAAGCCCATAATGGACTGCGCGTGCTCCTTTCCAAAACGTCGAGGCGTTTCGTGGAGCATGCCAGGAAAGACGGGAGCACAACCGAGCCCAACCAAGATAAAACCGATGAGCGCTATTTCGTGCGGCAAGCTTTGAATGAGCGAGAGAAGCAGAAAGAGAGAGCCCAAGCTTATAAGAGATGTGCCTATTTTTAAAAGTTTTTTTGATGAAAGCCGCATCGCCAAAAAACCAGAGATAAAACGCCCTGCCATAATACCGGTATAAAAAAGACTTGTCCACAATGCTGAGCGTTCTGCGCTAAAAAACAAAGAATCTTTTAAGTAACTTGCTCCCCACAAGCCCATTGTTGCTTCAATTCCCGTGTAAAGCATAAAAGATACGAGGACGCCTTTTACTCCCCTTTGCGTGAGGACTTTTTTCAAAGGCTCTTTTTGCTTTGGCTCATCCTTGAAGATGTCTGCATTTGGCTGCTCTTTTTTTTGAAGGCTTTTATGATTCCAGAGAGGTAGTGCAAAAAAAAGGGCAAGCGTCAAGGCAAACTGGATAATTGCAACGAGGAAGTATGCAGAATTCCACGAACCGTTTTTTTGTAAAAACAAGCTCATTATAACAGGCCCACTCAAGGCCCCAATCCCCCAAAAACTATGTAAAAAATTCATGTGACTTGCTTCGTAATGCTCCGCAACGTACTCGTTCAATGCTGAGTCTATAGCACCAGCACCAATTCCAAGCGGTATCGCAAAAAGAAAGAGTGGATAGAGACTTTGTGCAAATGAAAAAAGAAGGAGGGCGAGGGCGGTTAAAAAAACAGATACCAGAGATATCATTCCTGTTCCGAATTTTTTTATTAACTTTGCGCTAAAAAGAGATGAAACAACTGTGCCGAGTGAAATTATCATAGAAATAATGCCTGCACTTCCGAGCGGAACCGCAAATTCAAGACGCATTACCGGCCAAGCTGCACCAAGCATACCATCAGGTAAACCCAAACTAATAAACGAAACGTAGATAATAATCAATAAGAGAGTAGCCATAGTATTGAGTCTACTCTAAAGTAAAAAAGAGTCAAGCTTGCAAAAGTGTTGCTAGTATTTTTCCACTTGTTCAGATAAAAGCGGTATCAATTGTTTTTTCCGTGATACAATGTCCTTCAAAACGTACATATCTTGCTCTTGTTTTGGAAAAGTTATACTTTGAATAAAGATTGCATCTCCCGATATGAGCAGGAAACTCGTAAGCTTTGTAACATCTGTAACCATGAGAGCTGAAAAAAGGAGTTTTTTTGCTTTTTTTTCAGTTTCAAGGGCAAATAAAAATTCTTCCTTGCGCTCTATTATCTCTTCAGGATTGTCCACTTCGATTTGACTTACCGTAAAGCTATGTTCCCCTTCAGTGTATTCTTTCATATCTTGTTGAATAACATCATTCGCGCTGCGTTTTCCAATGCGACTTGAAGCTCTCATAATATCGCTACCGAGTTCTTCTATATCCAAGCCAGTAATATTTGAAAGATACTCAGCGACATCACGATCAGTGTCAGTCGTAGTTGCCGATTGTAAAATGAGCGTATCAGCGAGAATCCCCGCCAAAAGGATGGAGGCGATAGGTTTCGGCATGGGCACCTTGTTTTCCATAAAAAGCGTTGCGATAAGCGTTGAAGTCGCACCAACAGGCTTGTTTATAAAAGTAATTGGATCACGCGTGTTGAGATTCCCAAGCCGATGATGGTCGATAATTTCCTTGATTTTATAATGCTCAATGCCTTCGATCGCTTGGCTGAGCTCATTGTGGTCGACCATTATAACTTCGATATTTGCTTCTTGAATCAAGTCACTTTCAGAAATAATCCCGATGAGTTTTTTTTCATCGTTAATAACTGGTAAACAACGACTGGGCGAATTTTGTAAAATGGGTTTAATGCTACGGACCAAATCGTTTTTGTTTACAGGTTTTATGTCCGTGTCAGAAATAGCCGATACGGGAGTGGAGTAGACAATAAGCATTGCCGTACTGGAAGTGTCGTAAGGGCTAATAAGCGCACATACATCTTTTTTTTCAGCCTTTGTTTGTAAGGGTTTTGATAAAACAGAGCCGGCAGTAAGAACAATCGCCTTTACTCCTCGTTCTATGCAATATTCCTGAATATCAGCTCTATCACCTGTAATAACGATGAGATTTTCAGGTAAATGTTCATTGAATTTTTCACAAAAAGTGTCGAACTGGCTTGCGGCTATGAGGATGGCAGAGTTAGATATGCGGTTTTCATCTTTTGTATGCAAGGGCTGTGCGCCAAGCGTATCGCAAATAAGTTTAATACTCGTTGTAACTGACGTTTTCTTTTCAGGGTTTAGAATTTTTAAGACATTTTGCGCAAAGGCATTATAATGCAAAAAAGATTTATAACGCCCCTCAGAGTCTATAACAGAAAGCACCTTTGAGTTGCATTCTTCCATTTTTGCAACCGCATTCCAAAGCGACGTGTTTTCATGTACCGTTTGGTAGGCTTCATTTATGTAAAAGCCCACCTTTGGAAGGAGATCTGAAAGATATTCTGGTATAGGCACTTTAAAGCGATTGAAAATATATTCGCTTTGTGCAGTCATTTTTCCAGCTCGTGCGGCAAAAAAATCTTTACCGCCGAGCGCTTCTTTTAAAACTGCATAACTCGCTGCCGAAACCACAGAGTCTGTGTCTGGGTTTCGGTGCCCGATTATATAGGTTTTTTTATTCAATTTCTAGGTACAATTCTGTTTCAGGAAGACTGAGAGCGTTGGAGAATGAAACTTCTTTTACATCGCTTTTATTGCCGAGGTTATCGACTGCATAAAATCGGATAGTGTTTTCACCTATTTCTGGTACAATGTAATCATTTTGCACACTTGCAAATTCAGCTCCATTTATGGAAACAAAGATATCTTTTACACCAGAGCCTTCATCGTTAGCGACAAAGCTAAGTACTGTTGTTGGGTCAATAAATATTTTGTCGTTGAGGATAATTGCATTTGGGTCTATTTCTATTTCTACTTCAGGTGCTGTATTGTCAAGGTATATAAGCTGTGAAAAGATGGGGCTAGTATTCCCAACGCGGTCGACGAGATAGCTTTCTAGTTGATATGCTCCGTCTTCGTGGTCGTCACTTAGATTAATCATACCTTCATCGATAAAGTCTATGTATTCGCTGTCATTTATGCGAACAAAAAGATTTTCGGT
>JAAZLA010000048.1 GCA_012799545.1 Treponema sp. | reverse complement strand
CAAGCTCTGGAAAATTCATACAAATCGATGCTTGCGGTTTGCAATGTCCCGGTCCCATCGTAACACTTTCAGGTTCGATAAAAAATGCAAACCCTGGAGATATAGTTGAAATATCGGTAACCGACCCCGCCTTTGCAGGAGACGTCGAAGGATTTTGCCGCAGAACCGGAAACACCCTCATTGGCATGACAACAGACAAGGGAGTAAGCATTGTCCGCATTCAAAAAGGAAGCCCAACAACGGTAGGAACGCAGTCGGGAATCACAGCAGCGGCAACAGCAAACGATAATAAAAACATCATTGTTTTTTCAGGAGACCTCGACAAAGCAATCGCCTCATTTATTATCGCAAACGCTTCAGCTGCTCTTGGTAGAAAGGTAAGCATGTTTTTTACCTTTTGGGGACTAAATATCTTGCGTAAGGCAAAAAAACAACGCGTCAAAAAAGATTTACTTTCAAAACTCTTTGGAGCAATGATGCCACGAGGAAGTAAAAAACTGGGACTCTCAAAAATGAACATGGCAGGCATGGGTCCCAAGATGATTCGCTCCGTAATGAAAAAGAAAAACATTGCAAGCTTAGAAGAGCTCATTGCCCAAGCACAAAGCCTCGGCGTTGAACTCCAAGCCTGCTCTATGAGCATGGACGTTATGGGCATACAAGAAACCGAACTGATCGACGGCGTAAAACTAGCTGGAGCTGCAGCCATGATAGCAAATGCAGAAGAATCAGATATGTCTTTGTTTATTTAGAAGCATACAAAGCAATACAAAGCCCTATCAAAAATATCCCTTGTTTTAAAAGCCTGTTTTTGATAGGCTTATGCTATGAAAATTGCTTTCTTTGCAGATTGTTTTTTCCCTCAGTTAAATGGAGTGGTAACTGCAACGCTCATGTTAGCAGAAGAGCTTCATAAGAGGGGACATGAGGTACATGTTTTAGCCCCATCGTACCGCAACTACAAAGGTGACAGTCAATTTCCCTTCGTAGTAAAGCGATTTGCCTCTTTTGATGCTCGTTTTTACGATGACTTTAAGTGGGTATTTAATCCAAACCCCAGTCTTTTACGTTATTTTCGAAAACACAATTTTGATATTTTACATTTTCAAGCACCAATGTCTATGGCTGCACAAGCTATCTTCATAGCAAAGGTATATAAAAAACCGCTCATTGGAACCTTTCATACCTTTTTTGCAGATCCCGAATACTTAAAACACGCAAAACTTAATTATCCCATTGTTGAAAAATTTGGCTGGTATTATTCTAATAAACATTATAACCGTTGCGATGTTGTTACTGTACCATCAAAACAAACAGGCATTGAATTAAAAAACAATAAATGTACTGCTCCCATTCGTTATATTTCAAACGGTATTAATCTAAAACAATTTGATAATACAAAGGCAGCAGAATTTCGAAAAAAATGGAATTTTTCTGAAAAAGATATTGTTTTTTTATTTGTAGGAAGAATTGCGCATGAAAAAAATATTTTGTCTCTTATTAAGGTTTTTTCTCATATAGGAGAAAAAAATAAAGCTATAAAATTACTCATTGTTGGCGGCGGACCACAAAAAGACACCTATGCTAGCTACGTCAAAGAACATTCACTTCAAAACAACATACAGTTTACAGGAAGCATTAACCACGATGACCTTGTTGTATCAGGCGTTTTTGGTGCCTGTGATTATTTTATTACACTTTCAAAAACTGAAAACCAGCCTATTACCATCCTTGAAGCACAAGCAAACGGGCTCATTCCTTTTTGTTATGCTGAAAAGGGTTTAAAAACAATGATAGAACATGGTAAAACAGGATGGTTTTTGGAAAATAAAGATGAAAACCTTTGCGGCGATGAACTTCTTTCTATTATATCAAATACAGAACAAATAAATAACTTAAAAGAAACCATGCTTGCATACATCCAAAGTCAATCTATAGAAAACATTGCTGTAGAATGGGAAAATCTCATGCAAGAATTGATAGAGCAAAAAAAAACAAAAAAAAAGTTTAAAAGTCAAGAAAAAAAAGTTGTCTAGGAAATAAAAAAAAGGAAATACTTACGGCGAGATAAACACCTATATCTTTTTTGTGTACCATGCTTCTATAATAGCACAAAGGCAGCCATTTCGTATATTATTATGTTCAGTTTTATTCCAATGATTTTTT
>JAAZLA010000047.1 GCA_012799545.1 Treponema sp. | reverse complement strand
CATCATAACTCCCGCATAGGCGATAGGTTCTGCATAGGTATGGCTTTCTTCAATGATAATTGCCTTGCCGAGTTTGCGACCAGCCTCCCTTGCGAGGACCTCTGCTTTTTTTTGTGCATCTTTGATAGCTTGTATGCGTGCTTCATCGTAGGCTTCTGCAATTTTACTCGATGAAAAACTCAAGGAAGAAAGTTGATTTGCACCTGCCTTTAAAGCGGTATCGATTACGAGCCCTGTTTTGGAAACATCTTTTACTGTTACACTTAGATTATTTGAAGTGCGATACTCGGGAGGGCCATAGCTCCCATCTTTTGAATTGTATGGCTTGTTTTCGTAGATGGAATAATTCGACGTTGCAAAATCAGCCTTTGTTAAACCTATTTTGATGAGTGCATCTTGTACCCTTGTCATAAGGTCTGCATTTTTTTGTGCAGAAAGAGAAGCATCTGCATCCGTTGTTAAAACTGAAACGCGAATATGTGCTATGTCGGAATCGACGATAACAGAACCATTTCCCATAACGGAGATGGTGTTTTTTGTTTCGCTTGAACCTGCTGCAAAAAGGCTAATCATTAAAACACTACTTAAAAGTAGGCTTGCAATTTTTTTCTTTGTCATTTGTGCTCCTAAAAAATTTTGCTCTGTAAACAGGCTGTCTTATATTTCCCTGTTATTATTAATATAACAATTCAAACGGAAAAAGGAAACAAAAGCGAAAAGATTGCGACGATTTTTTTTAATACTGCCGTGCGATAAGCGCATCGCTTAAATATTCTGCTCGCCGTATTGTTTGTAAAACAAGGGGGATAAATAAGGGTAGAAATATTTTTACCGTTTTAAAGAGCCCCTTTGTTTCTTTTATGCCTTCACGGATAATCTGTGTTTTTAGAATCGATGCGGCTTCATCGAGGAGCAAGGGGATAAAACGAAAAACCAATAAAAATAAAAGCTTGATATATTTTACCGGTACTTTTATATAGCAAAGGGGTTTCAAAAAGTCTTCAAAGCCTTCTATGATTTCTGTTTCAGTTTTTGTAAAATTATATACGGAGAGTGCTATGAGTACGTTAAAAAAATGCAAAAAGGTTTTTATACAAAGTTCTATTTTTGCACTTGTAAGAGAAAGCGTCCATTTTGAAAAAAAGGAAATGCTTGTGTAGACTATGTCGCCAGGTCTTGTGCCAAAAAAAAGTATTTGAAAAAACAAGAGGAAGGCTATCCAGGGAAGTACCAAGAAAATACGCTTTATTATTTTTTTTAGGGGGAACTGTGAAATAATTGCATAGAGGATCGAAAAAAGAGAAAGAGCGCCGAGACTTTTCGGGCTTTGTAAGGCAATGCCAAAAATAAAGAGACCGAGAAAAAGTAAAAAAGAGGGGAGCGGTTTTGCCTTGTGAAGAGCGGTGTTTTTTTTCATATAATCGCTGCCAATGCCTCTTTGTAAGCCAGCGAGTATTTTTCCCTCAGAGCGTTTTACTGTTTTGAGTCCTTCTTTTTCTTCTTGCCTTATTTTAGAAGGCGCTTCATCGTAAATGACTGTGCCTTCTTCTAGCAAGATGAGTCTGTCTGCAAAGGCTCCTTCCTCTTTTCGATGTGTAGAAAAGAGGACGGTTTTACCCGCATTGGCAAGTGCTTTCATTGTTGCCATAATTTCAGAGCGACTTTTGGGGTCAAGCCCGGCTGTTGGCTCATCAAAAAGAAGAATGTCGCTATCAAGGGCGATGATGCCGGCGAGAGAAAGCTTTCTTTTTTGTCCGCCAGATAGGGCTAAGGTTTTTTTGTCTTTAAATACGTCGTAGTCTAAGTTGACAAGAGCCATTGCCTTTTGCACTCGCTCCAAGAGTTTTTTTCCTTTAAGCCCTTGATTGCGTGGTCCAAAGGCAATATCATCTACAGCAAATTCTTCGAACAAGGCAGCGTTTGCATCTTGCAAGGCGAGGGAAACCTTCCCCGACGAGAGAATTTCTCCATCCTTTGCTTCGAGTAAACCAGCGATGAGTTCAAAAAGCGTTGTTTTTCCGGAGCCAGAGGGTCCCATTATTGCAGTCAATGAGGATGAGCAAAATTGCAGAGAGAGGTTTTGAAAAAAATCTTTGCCTTTTTCAGTTTTTTGTTTTGTATTTTGATAGGAAAATGATACAGAGTCAATTGAGATCGTAGGCTTTTTTTTATCCTCTTTTATTGCCTGCTTTTGTTTTGTATCCAAGGGGTAATGAAAAAAAGCTCGTAAGTCGGCATCGTTTTCAAAGTCTTTTTTATCGATTATTGACTGTATTTTTCCCTCTTGCATAAAATAAATGCGTTCTGCTTTTTTTGCCTCATCTTCGTCGTGCGTTATGCTTATAATTGTTTTTCCCCTTTCGTGCAAGTCGTCGATGAGTGCGAGTATTTCTTGCCGTCCACCGGGATCAATCATGGAAAGTGCTTCGTCAAAAATAATTATTTTCGGAGAGAGTGCGATAATTCCTGCCATTGCTAGTTTTTGCATTTGCCCTAGGGAGAGTGAGAGGGTGTTTGCATCCATTTTTTCTGCAAGACCTATTTCTTTGAGTGCTTCTAGGGCAATTTTTTTTGCGTCTTTTCTGCTTTTTCCCATATTTTCTGGACCGAGGGAGCTGTCTTTTAAAACTTCTCCTGCAATTATTTGATGTTTCGGTGATTGAAAGACTATGCCTACTGGTTTTTCATGGGCAATAATGCTTCCAGAATCTGCGACTAAGATACCCGCTAAAATCTTTCCGAGTGTGCTTTTTCCCGAGCCGTTTTCCCCGAGAATGGCTGTATAGGAAGCTGAGTAGATTTCTAGCGAAACAGAATCGAGCGCCTTTTTTTTCATATGCGGATAGGTATAGGAAATATCGTTTGCTTCCAAAAGAATCATAAAAAATATAATACCTGTTTTATACAAAATATGCTATAATAAAAACATGAAGCAGTTTTTTTTAGTCCTCACGAGTATTTTTTCTCTCTTTCTTTTCTTTAGTTGTCAAAGTACAAAGCGTCTTGAGCTTTCACAAAAACGCGAAACAGAAAATACAAATTATTATGAAATAGAGATTGAAAAACCTCTGTTGAAAGACTCAGTTCCGTATGCAAAAAAAATAAATGCCCATATCGATGAGATTATCGGTGCACAAAGAGCGAGCTTTCTTAAGATTGTTCGGGACTATACAGAAGACTGGGGTGGCACTCACAAGCTTCCCTTTTTTGTTTCTTGGAAGTTCTATCAACTCGACGATGCTATATTTAGCTCTTTGCTAACTGTTTACGTTTATGCCGGTGGCGCTCACGGCTACACAATGCTTTTTCCCATTAACTATGATTTAGAAACAGGGGAAGAAATTACCATCGATACGCTACCTCTATATATTGGAAAAAAGACAAAGAAAAAGGAAAAAACGTCCTCGGAATTTTTAGAAGTAGCTTCTCGCTTAAGCAAGCCAAAGATTTTTTCTCAGGTAGATACAAAGCATAATACAGAACTGGCTATCAACTGGATTGAAGAGGGCTTAGAGCCGAAAAAAGAAAATTTTTCCTACTTTACACTGACTGAAAAAAATCTGATTTTTCATTTTGCAGAGTACCAGCTTGCACCCTACTACTATGGACGCTTAGAGGCTTCTATTCCCTATAAAAAATTCTAACCGAGGAAAGTATAGAAGAAAGCAAACTCTTGTATTGCCTAGCTATTTTTTCGCTGTAGGTCTTGAACCATTTTTTTTATTCGTTCGAGCGCAATCTTTAGTTTTTTTATTTCAGTGGCGTAACAGCAACGAACAAAGCCTTCTCCAGCCTTGCCAAAAACAGAACCCGGCACAACCGCAACCTGATATTCATTTATAAGTTTTGTTGCAAAATCTTCAGCGCTCAAGCCCGTCTTTCGTATGTCGACAAAAATGTAGAAGGCGCCTTCTGGTTCGATGTAGGGAATATCCATTTCATCGAGCTTGCTTGTCATAAGGTTTCGTCTTTGTTGGTAGGAAAGCCGCATTTTTTCAACTTCGCTTGCACCGCTTCGCAAACCTTCTGCTGCTGCATATTGGCTCATAATCGGTGCACAAATCGT
>JAAZLA010000246.1 GCA_012799545.1 Treponema sp. | reverse complement strand
GATACAGAACTTGAAAAACTGAAGGAAGACTATGATTCTCTTGGAAATCGCTTTGATAAAATGCGAGATCGATACGATAAGCTGCGAGATTCTCAAGAGGAATTGCGTAATCGTTTTAAACAACTCGAGGATAATTACGACGATTTAGATGACAAGTATGCCTACCTTTCACAAGATGCGGATCTCATAAAAGATATAAAAGAAGATTCTGATTTTTCTGAACCAAATACAATAAATGCAGCTGAAGAAGCATTTGTTGTAGATTCTGAGCCTAGACTAGATGAGGATTTACCTGTTGAGACCAAGCTTCCGGATACGAATATAAATGAAGATGAGATTTTTTCTGTTGATATAGGAAAAAAAGAAGGAGAAGACAAGGTTGAACAAGCAGGAATACCGTCTCTTTTTGAAAATCTTGAAGATTTATGTGCTTATTTGCCTGAGAAGAAAAAGCTTGATTTCCTTTCAAGCATAGAGCGCCTTAAAATGCATTATTTAATGCAAAAAATGCTCGGAGGAAAGGGGCTCTTGCTTAAATCAGAAGATGTACGCAACGAAGCTGGCATAGCGGTAGACCAACTTGATGACCTTGATGCAGATTCTGTTCTCATGTTATTTTTTCATTTGCAAAGTCTTACAACAGAGTTACGAGATAAGCAACTGGGCGCACTTCTCTATGAAAAACTTTCAGAGATTAAAGAGGCCTGTAGCGCAATGTGGTAGCGTATTTTATATTCTTTTACGGAAGGCGAATCACGCGTGAGCGAGTTAAGGGTTCGGGTCCTGTCTCAGTGATTAAAATAGTGTTTTCCAAGCGACAGCCACCGATTTTTGGATCATAGAGTCCTGGCTCTAGGCTTGCTATCATACCTGCTTTGAAAACAGCACTCGAATTTGTTTTTGTTCGTATCCAGGGAGCTTCGTGAATTTGCAGTCCCATGCCGTGTCCAAGTGAATGTGGCATTTTACGTTTTGCCTTTGCAAAAAACTCATCGACTTTTACGGCGGGTGTTTTTACCGGTGTGCCTTCTGCATAAAACGGAAGTGCTAAGTCGTAGGCTTTTTCAACAAGAGAGATTTGTTTTTCTTGTTCTGCGCTTAAGCTTCCTTTTGCAATAGTGAGTGTAACATCGCTTGCATAGCCATCGTAGTTTACGCCAAAATCCAGTATAGAAAGTCCAGAAGCAGGAAAGTTGCCGGATGTATAGTTGGGGAAACAGTGAATAGCAAAACTTCGAGATGGGTTTGCAACGAGGCTTGGAAAGCTCGTTCCCTCGCAGCCATGTTCTCGGCAGCTTCTTTCTATAAAGAGTGCGACGTCCATTTCTGTTTTAAAAGCGTTTTTTTTCAAAGCTTCGGCAATTGCATCTATGATGTTGTTTGTAATTTCCGCTGCCTTACGAGCTTTTTTTATTTCAGCTGCATCTTTAACCTGTCTTTGGTTTGTAACAAATTGATGAGCAAATTTTTCATTGCATAGCACATCGTAATCTGCGAGCGCATCGACATAGCGCAAAAACTCTGGATAACTTGTTGAAGAGGGAATTTCCACCCGCGTTTTTCCTGGCACTTTTAAGGTTTTCAAAAGCGCAAGACTTGCCTTTATGGGGTTTAGTTCGTATTTTGTGTACGGAACGATGAGGTCTACATGAGCTTTTTCTTTTGCAAGGTTTTCATCCCAAGGACAGAGTATGGAGCTGCCTTTTTTTGTGATAATTAAGAGTGCATCTTCCGCATGGTTTGTAAAATAGCGAATTTCGGGGCTTCGCTTTTCTTCGTTATCGACAAAAATAACAGCGGATATATCATTTTGGCTCATCCAATCTGCAAGTTTCTGTCTTCGTGCCTTATATATTTCGTTCATATATTTCCTTTATCTTCCTTTTCGGAAAATTTTTTGTTTTATTTTTTTTGTAATACTAAGTAATAAACTATCTTTTGTAAGCAGCAAGAGCAAGATACCAAGGCTAAAAAATATGAGCGTAGCGATAGCCATGGGGACTGCTTGTGCGATAAGTTTATTGTACCCACTAAAGATACTCAATAATCGATTTTTTATCAAATAGACGGGTGCGATAGCAATGAGCGATAAAAGAGCGAGTTTTATTGCATAGCCTATAATCTGTTTTGTTAAAAAACCTGCTTGCATATGTGAGAGCCTATGTAAGAAGAATAAAAGCGCAATGCTGTTTATAAAACTTGCTATAGAAAGTGCGAGCGCAATGCCGTTTCCTCCCATGATTCGAGATAGGATGAGTGCAAGAATAATATTGCATGCAAAGCCTATGATTCCTGCGTAGGTGGGGAGTTTTGCATTTGACTGTGCATAAAAAGCAGGGCTGAGAATGCGATTTGCTGCGATAAAAAATAAGCCGATTATATGAAAGAAAAAAACGCCAGAGGTGAGTGCGACGGACTCATCAGAAAATTGATTTGTTTTGTAAATCAAGATAATTAGGTTTTCGCGAAATAGGATGGAAAAAAAAGTTATGG
>JAAZLA010000245.1 GCA_012799545.1 Treponema sp. | reverse complement strand
CGTTTTAAGATAACGGGTTTTTCTAACTCGCCTACTCGCTTGAGCAGTTCAAAGTTTTGCATATTTCTTGCGCCGATTTGATAGACATCGACGAGGTCTTTCATAACAGGAATATGCTCGACCGAAACTATTTCAGTTGCTATGGGAAGTCCGTAGGCATCTCCTGCTTCTTTTAGGATTTTTAAGCCTTCTTCTCCCATTCCTTGAAAGGCATAGGGACTGGTACGTGGCTTATAGGCACCTCCACGCAATAAAACAGCTCCAGCAGAAGAGACGCGTTTTGCAATTTCCATCATTTGCTCGCGACTTTCAACCGCGCAAGGCCCCGCAATAGCGGTAACACGAGTGCCACCAATCTTGATAATTTGCCCCCAATTATTGGGGATTTCGACAATCGTGTCTTCTTTTTTAAATTCACGACTTGCCATCTTATAGGGCTTGGAAATAGGAATTACGCGATCTACCCCAGGAAGTATTTCCACTTCTCTTGGATCGATGGACATTTTTCCAACAGCGCCGAAGATAGTTTCTTCTTCTCCGCGAATCTCATTTACCTTAAAGTGATTTCTTTCAAGAAATGATTTTAAGTTTTCTCTATCTCTTAGGGGGATACCCCGTTCCAATACAATTACCATAGTAGATCCTTTTTAGGCTTCTAAATTCCAAGAAACAGTTCGTAATATATCACCAAAAACGCCAGCAGCTGTTACAGCCGCGCCAGCTCCATAACCACGAATGGTAAGTGGTATGGGGTTGTATCGTGCGGTGTGAAAGACAAAGGCATTTTCACAGTCCTTTATTGGGTAGAGCGGATGATCAGGACCAACTTCGAGCATGCCAACACTACATTTTCCATCTTCTATAAAGCCTGCCATACGCAAAACCTTATTTTCTTTTTTGAGCGCAGCCATTTTTTCTGCAAAATAGCTATCGAGCTTGGGTAAGTTTTGAATAAAGGCATCGACGGAGCCTGTGTCATCAAAGTCTTCAGGAAAAACTCGGTTGATAATAACGTCTTCTATTTCAAGCTCATAGCCAGCCTCTCGCGCAATGATAAGCGCTTTTCGAGCAACGTCCATGCCACCGAGGTCATCTCGTGGGTCAGGCTCAGTAAATTTTTTCTCTCGAGCTTCTAAAACCGCTTGGCTAAAACTGGCTCCCTCATCAAGACGCCCAAAGATATAGGAAAGTGAGCCAGACATAATGCCGTAAAAACCTGTAAGACTGTCTCCGCTTTTAAATAAATTTTGTAGAGTATCTATAATAGGAAGTCCTGCCCCCACATTTGTCTCGTATAAAAAGCGGCGATGTTGTGTATTTGCAACAGTTCTTAAAGACTTATAAAAATCCATACTCAAGGAATTTGCCCGTTTATTTGGTGTTGCTATATGCATACCTGCTTTGAAAATATCTAAGTATTGATTGGGTAAGTCATCTGAAGCGGTACAGTCAACAAAGATGGGATTAAGCGGTTTTGCCGCTTGCACAAAGTCCAAAACTCCTTGTAAATTTGTTTCCGTTGTTGAAGCCTCTAAGTCAGAGCGCCAGTTCGTTAAATCTAAACCTTGTTCATCCATCATCATACCAGAAACCGTAGCAATTGCGACAACCTTAATGTCTATTTTTTGAGTGAGCAGTTCTTCTTTTTGATCTCGAATTTGATCAAGAAGACAACCACCAATGGCACCTGCACCGAAAACAAAAACCTCGATGCTTTGTGCTTGGTTGAAGAAAAATAAATGTGCTACTTTCACGGCTATGTCGCCATATTCTCCTGATATAACAACAGATATCGAGCGCTCCGATGAGCCTTGGGCGATTGCAAGAATATTTATATCGCGTGAGGCAAGTGAATCAAAGAAGGTTCCCGCAACACCGCGCTTTTTCTTCATTCCGTCCCCAACAATCGATACAATGGCACAGTTTTCTTGCACCTCTATAGGATTTATAAGTCCTTCTGCAATTTCCATTTCAAATTCGTCATTTAAGACAAAACGCGTTTTTTCAGTATCTTTTTGCTTTACACAAAAAGTAATCGTATACTCAGAACTCGATTGGGTGATAAGCAAGATAGAAACTTTTGCGCGAGACACAGCTGAAAAAATACGTGCCGCTATGCCCTGCTTTCCGCGCATTCCAGCACCAGAAACTGAAATCATGGCGGTGTTTTTTAAGCAAGTTATACCTCGAACCGCGCCACTGGTCGAATAATCAAACTCAAAGGGTCCCTTCCCTATGCGAGTACCAGGAGCTTCTGGGTTATAGCTATTTAAACTCCAAACTTCTATATTTTTTGATGCGAGCGGGGTAAGCGTTTTTGGGTGTAAAACCTTTGAGCCAAAAAAAGATAATTCCATCGCTTCTTCGTATGACATATTATCAACAACAATGGCATCGTGAACAATTTTGGGGTCTGCGGTATAAACACCGTCAACATCGGTCCAAAATTCAAGCTTTCGCGCTTCCATCGCATGTGCAACGATAGCAGCTGAAAAATCAGAACCATTTCTACCGAGTAAGCCCATTTGCACAGGGGAGTTTATATCTTTTTTCCATCCACAGATAAATCCAGGAAAGAGATAGACAGTGTTTTTATCTTTTTTCTCTTCACGAATTTTTGCAAAGGCATCATAGGTTGCTTGAAAATCAGGGTCGCCTTCAAGTAAATCACCCGTTGCAATAATATAATCCCTTGAATCAAAAAGAAAAACCTTCTGTCCCTTTGATTCAAGGATAGCCTTCATAATAGGGGCAGAAAAGCGCTCTCCTAAACCCAAAATCTTTGCGGTAACTGAGTCAGGACATTCGCCAAGGATTTTTATAGCATTGAGTAAAAGCGTATATTCCTTACATAAGGCGTCAACAACTATAAGTAGTTCATCATAAAGATTTTCGTTTGCCATTAAATGTAAATCTTTTATAATGTCTCTATGTATGATTTCTATCTTCATTGCTAAAAGATGGATATCTGGTTTTTCTTGTGTTAAAACCGTATCGATACTTTCTTGTAAAAGATTTGTTACTCCAGCAACAGCTGAAACAACAAGACTTGTCGCTTCTTTTTCTGAGCGAGACAGCACAATCGATGCGGAATTGAGCATTCTTTTTGCGTTGGCCATAGAAGTGCCACCAAACTTTAAACTTACCATTAATATCCTCAAATATAACTTATAATTATGCAAAATCTTAGCAAAAATCGAAACAATATTCCAGTACTTTATAAATCATTGTTAGTTTACTTTTTTTTGCTTGTGTTTTAAACTAATATTCACTACTATATATCTATCTTTTGTACTGGAGTAATATTTGAATGTAGCAATCGCCTTTGATATAAGTGCCTTTTCTCTTTTTGCAGTAATACTATTGCTCTTTATCAATAAAAGAATTGCACCAACACAAACAAATCGTGTTTTTATCTTATTTGTACTCTGTCTCTTTTTTACAAGCTTCTTTTCCCTCGCCTCTCTTTTACACAAAAGTTATACTTTTATCTCTTTTATACCCTTCGATTTTTTTACAATAACAAACCATGCGCTAAAAATTTCTATTCCACTTTTATTTAGTTATTATATATTTACACTCGTTGCAAGTCAGAAAAAAATTTCTCGTAGGTTTATAAAATATACATTACTTTCTCTGCTTATATACATAGGCATCGCGACACCAGCTACCCTTCTTAATATAAATCCGAGACTAAGTAAAATAGCCCTTTCGCTCTATTTTATTTTTTTCCTTTT
>JAAZLA010000244.1 GCA_012799545.1 Treponema sp. | reverse complement strand
CCGCATATTATGCTCCTCGTCGATGACCCTGAGAAAAAACTTGTAGAAAAACTCGGCGAAAAAACACAGACCGAGGCTCCGCTATATCAAACAGATTTGATGATGGACTCCGGTTCTATCACCGCATGGAAGATACATACTGAAAAACAATTCACCTATATAGAAGAAACTTTGGCAGAACTTGCGCAACAAAATAAACAAAAAGACGGCTCCGTGTTTTTGTTTGCTGTGGGTGATGGAAACCATAGCCTTGCAACAGCAAAGGCGGTTTGGGATTCATATAAAACCGAGCAAAATCTAAGCGACCATCCAGCGCGCTATGCCCTCGTTGAAATAGTCAATATCTACGATGCAGGTTTAACCTTTGAGCCAATCCATCGTGTCATATTTGATATAGACGGAAAAGAATTGCTCGCGTTTTGCCAAAAAGAACTTGGTGGCGAAATTCTTTTTTGCGAAAATGAAGCAGAACTCACAGAAGCTGTGGAAAGTTCAAGCTCAAACTTTGGCTTTGTCTATAATCATGAGGGGAAAATATGCTACGCCCTCCTGAAAAATAAAAGCGAAACCCTTGCGGTGAGTCGCTTACAACCTGTTTTGGATAGCTATCTTGAAATACATGCAGAAAAAAATCCTGAAATAGATTATATCCACGGAAATGATGAAGTCTTTAGGCTCGGCGGAAAAAATGCGGCGACAAGTATTTTATTGCCCCCGATTGCAAAGGATAGTTTTTTCTCTTCTATATCCAATAATGGTCCGCTTCCGAGAAAAAGTTTTTCTATGGGAGAGGCAAGCGAAAAACGCTTTTACATGGAATGCAGGAAACTTTTTAGCTAAAAAATAGTCGAAAATAAAAGCTCTTATTCTTTACTTTTTTTTATGACTATGGTATTGTCATTAGTAGACAGTATCGATATTAAAAAATCGATTCGAAAACACAAAAGCCGGCGTGGTGGAATGGTAGACACGACAGACTCAAAATCTGTTGCTCGCAAGGGTGTAAGAGTTCAAGTCTCTTTGCCGGCATTTTTTCATATCAAAACAAAATATCCAAACCGCCTTCATTTTTTCTATATCGAATAGCCTCATCTAAATCTGCTTCAATTATTGTTTCCCTCTCCTGCATATCTGCAATGGTGCGAGAAAGTTTTAGTACGCTGTGAATCGCCCGAGAAGAAAAATCTTGTTCACTGCTTTTTACTAAAAGCTTTTCCTTCAATGCTTTTTCTATATGACAAAAGTCTTCGATTTCTTCAGCCTTAAGACTTGCATTTAATTTTCCTTGTCGCTTAAATTGCATTTTGAAAGCACTTTGAATAGGTTTTCGTAAATCCTTCGTCGACATGCCCTGAATAGAGCTGTCCATGATGTTTTGGATTTTATTGAAAACTGGGATACGGATATCGACTCGGTCTAAGAGCGGGGCAGAAAATTTTTTCCAGTAGGATTCAACCGCGCGCGGCGCACAGAGGCAAATTTTGTTTTTCACGCCAAAGTTGCCACAGGGACAGGGGTTTGCGGCGATTAAAAGCTGAAACCGCGCAGGAAAACTCGTACTACGCCCTGCACGACTCAAACTCACCCGTCCTTCTTCTAGGGGGACGCGTAGGGCTTGCAAAACATTTGCTCGAAACTCCGCCGCCTCATCGAGAAATAAAACACCGTTATGGGCTAGAGAAACTTCTCCCGGATGGCAATAGGGACCACCGCCGATAATTCCTTCGACACTTGCTGTTTGATGCGGCATGCGAAAAGGACGCTTTTCTATGAGATTTTGCTCAGCCTTGAGTAAGCCAGCAAGACTATAAATGCGCGTTACGGGAAGCGCCTCGTGGTGAGTGAGCTTGGGCAAAAGACCTGGGAAACGTTGAAGGGCAAGCGTTTTTCCACAACCGGGCGGACCGTAAGCCATGAGATTATG
>JAAZLA010000046.1 GCA_012799545.1 Treponema sp. | reverse complement strand
TTTTACCGACTTGGCTTAAAACAAAGGCTTTTTTTTGTTCCTTTGCAAGCTCTGTCATTAGTATAACACGCTTTTGAAGAATTTCTGCACTTATTGTATTTTTTAATAAAAAAGCTTCAGTTCCGGGGCGCGAGGAAAAGGGGAAGACATGTATCCATGCAAAATTGAGTTCTTTGCAAAGCGAGAGTGTTTCCAAAAAATCTTCTTCAGTCTCGCCGGGAAAACCTACAATAATATCTGTCGCTATAAAAACATCTTCCTTTGCCTTACGAATCAAATGAACAGCTTCGCTCACCTTTTTTGCATTGTAGGGGCGTTTCATTGCTTTGAGAATCTTATCGCTACCTGATTGTACAGAAAGATGAAAATGCGGCCTGATGCGCTCAGATTGTATGAGTTCGCAAAAAGCTTCATCGACAGATTGGGGATAAAGGCTTGAAATACGGAAGGCAATGCCCTTGGTGTTTTTTATAAGATAGTCTAAAAGTGCCGTGAAGCCCATCTTTGTTTTCGGGCAGAGATACTGGCTTAGATTTATGCCAGTGAGTACCACTTCTTTATGTCCTTTTTCTATCAATTCTCGGATGCGATCGCAAATTGTTTCGGCATCGAGGGATATAGCCTTACCACGAGCGAGTCGCACACGGCAATAACTACAAGCGCTGTTGCAACCATCTTGAATTTTGAGAGAAGCTCGTGAATGTGAAAAAAAGACATCGGTAGATAGTCGAAAGGCAAGGTTTTCTTCCTCCCTTGTTTTTGTATCTATCCATTCTTTGAGGTTTTCCAGGTGAAATTTTTTTTGCAAGGAAGAAGGTGGAAAAGCTTCGGCAAGGTCTGTTAGATAGCCTTTTTTTGAACCAGGGAGGATAATGACGCGATTATCTATTTCTTCGAGGTAGGCTCCGTCAAGCTCCGCATAGCAACCAGTTACGATAATTGGTGCATCAGGGCAGAGGTCCAAGAGCATATTTATAAGGCGTCGGGCTTTTTGCTCAGCTTTTCCTGTTACTGTGCACGTGTTAATAATAGCAAGCCCTATATCTCTTTGTATGCCGCTTGCCCGAGTGAGATTTTTGCTTGAGATTATATATCCTTGGTCATAAAAAGCCTTTGCAGCACTTTCGCTTTCTATTTGATTGAGCTTGCAACCGAGTGTTTCAAAATGTATTGTCATTATCTTTCCTTAGAAATAAAAAGCATCGAAAAAGTTTTTCAAAAGCTTTTTAGCGAATAAGTTTTTTCACTCTCTCTCTGCCATTGATAGCATCTTCTAAAAAGGGGCTTAAGGAAAGCGCTTGGTCGTAGGCAAGAAGGGCAGAGCCATAGCTTCTTGCAAGCTCCCTGGTGTATCCTAGGCGTATCCACCAAAAGTCTTTCAGCGGCTCTATTTTTACGGCTTGGCTGAGCGCTATATCTGCATGTTGATACTTTGCTTGTCGAATAAAAATTTCACCCATAAAGTAATAAGCAAGTCCCGCTCTCGATGCAGATAGGCTAACAAGTGAAAGATATTCTTGAAATAAGTTTAAGGCTTCTTGATTTTTTCCGAGGTAGAATTTTGCTTCAGCGAGCGCTTCTATAATTCTTTGGTCGTACTGGGCAATTTTTCTTGCGTGATTTGCCCAAAACTCTGCTTCATTGTATTGCTTGTTTGCGATGAGGCTCCAGCAGAGGACTGTATAGGAATCCATGTTTTTATCATTTACATGAATTTCATCCTCGCAAATTTCTATCGCTCGTATATAATTTCCGGCATTATATTCTTTTAAGGCGTCGGGTTTTGTTTGTGTTATTACAAAAGAGACACTAGAGAGCAATAATAAAACAAGACAAAAGCTTTTTTTCATTATGGACCTTATTTTTTTGTAGTCATAACGCAACGACCGGTAAAAGTACTTCCCGGCTCTAAGACAACTTGCTCTGCAAAAATATCGCCGGTAACAACACCGGTAGATGCAACAAAGACAAGTCGCTTTGCTTTTATATTTCCTTCAACCTTACCGCGCACGAGGACACGCTCGGCAACAATGTCGGCAAAGGTAGAAGCATCAGTATCTATAACGAGATCGCTCGTCGCTTCGATAAGTCCGGTAACTGTCCCGCGAATCATAAACGGTTTGGAGAATCGTATCGTTCCTGCAAACGAAATATCGCTTGCCAATATTGTATCAAAATCTTCTTCTTCGAGCTCTAATAATTCTGAATCTTTTCCTTTAAGCATAGATACACTGTATAGCTATTTTTTTAAATCGTCAATAGGAAGAACAATTGCTAGGTACTTGTGATTTTTAATAGATAGGGGTATTCTATATGTGTAAAAAAATATAGATTAAGGATGAAGAAGAATGGATTTTGTTCAAAAGATGAAAACACAGGCACAAATGCTTCAAAATCGACTTGTATTACCAGAAGGTAGTGAAGAGCGCGTTATTTTTGCAGCAGAAAAAATCATGAGAGAAAAACTAGCGAAAGAGGTTTTTTTAATTGGCGAGGAAAAGAAAATTAAAGACTTTGCCAAGGAAAAAAGCATTTCTCTCGATGGTATCACTATCCTTGACCCAAATAAATCAAAGTTTTTTGATGATTTTTGTACGACGTATGTAGAATTGCGTAAGCATAAGGGAATGACTCTTGAACAAGCAAGAATGGATATGAAAGAAAATAATCGCTTTGCTGCCATGATGGTGCGAAAGGGCAAGGCTGATTCCATGGTTGCAGGAGCTATTTCGACAACAGCAGATGTACTTCGTGCAGGTTTAACGATTATAGGCACAGCAGAAGGAACAAAAACCGCCTCTTCTTGCTTTGTAATGCAGATGAAGGACTCTTTTTGGGGTGCTGAAGGACTTATGATTTTTTCAGATTGCGCTGTTATCCCAAAACCAACAGCTCAGCAACTTTCAGACATTGCAATTTCTGCCAGTCAGTCATGTAAAAGCCTTATTGGCTCAGATCCCGTCGTTGCGATGCTTTCTTTTTCAACCAAAGGCTCAGGAGGCAAGGACGAAGATGTTTTGCGAGTCCAAGAAGCGGTAAAACTTGCGAAAGAAAAAGATCCAAGCCTTTTAATCGACGGAGAGCTACAAGCAGATGCAGCCCTCGTACCTTCGATTACACAGAAAAAAGCCCCCGACAGTCCCATCACTGGAAAGGTAAATACCCTTGTTTTCCCCGACTTGGGTTCTGGAAATATAAGCTATAAACTGGTACAACGCCTCGCTGGAGCCGAAGCCTTCGGTCCTTTTTTACAAGGCTTTGCACAACCCATAAGCGATCTTTCACGAGGTTGTTCTGTTGAAGATATTATTGCAGTAAGCGCAGTAACCTTAGTTCAGGCAGGAAAAAAAGAAGCTTAGTTAGTATGGAAGAAAAAACAAAGATGCTCGACTCGCTTTTTAAACAAGCAGTACGCGAAGGGCAAAAAAGAAACTATAAAAAGGCGACAGCGCTTTTAGAATCGATTCTTCTACAGTATCCACAAAAACAGTCGCAGGGCTATGAAAAAGACTTTAAGTGCAAGGTTCTCTTGTATCTCTCTCGTTCCTATCACGCCATGGGTGATTATGCCATGGCGATTTCCAACCTCAATTCCTATGTGAATCTTGCAAAAAAAGACCCTGACGGCTGGTTTTTTCTAGGGCGTTCATACCTCGCCCTTTCGTCCTATTCTGTCGCCATACAGTGCCTAAAAAAAAGCCTAGAATTTCGTCCTGAATCGGATACAACGCTTGCGCTCTTGGGCACAGCCTATTTTAAAAGCGGAAAAACGAATCTCGCTGTAGAAACGTTTAAAGACGCGCTCTACATTAATCCCGACGATGCACAAATAAACCAAGCCTATCAAAACAGCTTATTTGTTGAAGCGATAAAAATATACAAAAGGGGCGATATAGAACTTGCGAAGCGGATGTTTGCCTTTTGTATCAATAATGGCATGGATTCTGTGCTACCTCGCTTGTATTATGCGCATTGCTTACGAGAACAGAAGTATTTAGAAGCGGCGCTCGATGCTTACAAAGAAGCCATCGCTCTTGCACCAGATGATCCCTCGCTTCGTTGGTATGAGCTTTCGATTTTGAGCATGATGGGAAAAACAGAGGAAGCTCGGCGATTGGTTGAGAGCCTCTCTGTGGAATTTGACGACTTTGATTTTTCCCTAGAAAAGGGAAAGGATCAAAAAGCACAATCACTTGAAATTATCCAAAAAGCACTTGCTGAAGAAAACTGGAAAGAGGTTATTGAAGCAGGACGCCTGTATATACAAACCTTTGGAAGCGATGCGATTATCCATAGTTTTATGGGGGAGGCATCTCGAAATCTTTCACGGCTAGAAGAGGCAGAAAATCATTTTCAAAAGGCAAAGAGACTTGACCCACAGTATCGCGCCTATCGCTATGGCTTATTGATTACCTATCTTTCTATGGAAAACTGGGAAGCATTAGATGCAGAGCTTGCAAAAAATAATAGCCAAAGCCCCTTAGACGATGAAACTATTGCTTATTATTCGGTTATTTGCGACGCAAAACTTAAAAAAGAGCCAAAGACGGTTCTAGAGGCAGTGCAAAAGATTTTTCGAAAAAATCCAGCCGATACCTATATGATGGGAGTTTTGGCTGAACAATACATACGCGTTGGATTACCTGAACTATCACAGCCCTGGTTGCAAAAACTTCTTGACTTGGGCATTGCAAATGAATCACAGTATCTGCTTTTAATCGAATGTGCCGAACAACTAAAAAATAAAAAAGACTTTGAAAGCGCCTGTCTTCGTTATCTAGAAGCTTGGCAGGCAAATATCGACATACGAAAAAAACTCATACGTTTTTATTCGCGACAAGAAAAATGGAAACAAGCCGCAAATCACATTGAACTTTTACTTGCCTATTCAAAACATCAGGAAACACTGACAAAAAACCTCGCTGTCTTTCGCTTTAAGGCAGGACAATTTCATCATGCAGCTATTTTATACCGTGCTCTTTTACAAGAAAAACCAGATAATAGAAATGATATGCAGCGCTATGTTTTTTGTTTATACAAGCTCGATATGATTCCACAAGCAATACGCTTTTTACAACTTTGGCATAAAAGCTATTCAGCAGATGTTGACGGCATTCTTATTGAAGCTATTTTACACTTGCACAATGAAGAGAGCGAAAAAGCGATTCAGCTATTGCGTCGCTCTATGGAACAATTTAAAAATGACAAGCGAATTCCCAAAAAACTCGCCTCTATTTATCAGAATCAGGGAAATATCGATATGGCCCGCCAATTTGATCCCAGTATTAGCTATAATAAAATACAATAAAAAAATGATTTGCAATTTTTTACTTCTCCCATTATACTGATATCATCGTAGTCTTTTAAAGATAATACGATGTCTTACAATTTTGGGAAAAATTGCTGTGTATAGCATTATAATCGCCATTTATGACGATAGGAGGAATAATGGGTTTCAAAGCCATGGATTTATATGACGCATATAATAAAAATATGCTGCCAAAAGAAGAAGGATATGTTGTTTCAGCGTATTTTGTAAGCGGTTCGCCATATTCTATTTATGAGATTATTTCATATGCTGGTGTTAAAAATTTTTATGCATCTGGCGACTCTATTACCTTCCAATCGGATGGTAAAAAAATTTATATTTTAGTAGAACCGACCAGTTATACCCTAAAAGCGCAAGAACCCTATGTACGGCCGCAGTCCTATCAGATTCCAATGCGATTTAATGAATTGGAAATATATACCTGTAGGAATCAATATAAGCTTATGTACAGCAAGGAAGCACAAATGGTTATGACTTCCTTTACAGTTATGAAGCCTACGGGTTCAAACTTTTCTTTTATTATATTTCCGAAAGACGATATAGAACAAACAATAACACTGCTTTTTCAAAAAGCTTTTAATGGTCAGTCAAATGTGCCGCTTTCAGATGCAAAAAAGGTCGCAGAAAGTCTCGCTCAAAAAATAATGAAGGAACTAAGCTGGCCAAATAAAGAAAAAAATGTTGCAAAGGCAAAAGCTTCTCCTAAAGCAAAACCCGGACCAAAGCCCAAGGCAGCAGCAAAACCTGCTGAAAAGGCAAA
>JAAZLA010000045.1 GCA_012799545.1 Treponema sp. | reverse complement strand
TTAACAAGCATTTATAATAGGAAAATAGCAGATGAGCATTTATTGGTAGCATTTTATGAATATAAAAAAACAGCAGATAATCAATTTGTATTTTTAATCGATATAGATGATTTCAAAGAGGTGAATGATAGCTATGGTCATAGTGCTGGAGACATGGTACTGAAAACAATTGTCGAAATTATAAAAAACGAAACACGGGAAACAGATTCGCTTTTTCGTTGGGGTGGTGAGGAGTTTTTGCTTGTGTGCAAGTACGTGGATGTCGCTGATATTGCTTCTTTTACACAAAGAATAATTGACTCTGTGAAAAATACTCCTATAACAATACAGCATCCCCGAAGAAAAAAACAAAAATTGCTTGAGTATAAAAAAGAAAATGGATCAGATGAGCTCGGTGTTTTTTTTGAAAACACTGTTCTTTTTAACGAAACGACAACAAGCTTGTTCCTAACTATTTCTGCGGGAATTTCTTGTTTTTCTCCTAAAGATACCAGCTACCTTGAATGTTTTAAAAGGACTGATGCGGCCTTGTATGAGTCAAAGAATACCGGCAAAAATAAATATACCATATTGTATTAGGTATTAGTTGGGGTGGAGATTTTTTTTGTTTTACAGGCTGCAAAAAAGAAGCTTTGTTATTTTTTTAACAAGCTTGCAAAGGGGTTGTAAGCATCGTCAACATTTTGATGTTTTTTAATTTCCTTTGCGTTTTCAATTTCTTCTTTTGTTTCACCTTGTTTGAGCGCTATTTTTTTATTGTAGCTATCGACCGATTTTATAATAACTTCAATTGTATCGCCTTTTTTTAAGCTTACTTCTCTATTGCCTCTTTCGTCTTTACGTATCTCCGAGTTGTGTAAGAGCCCTTCAAGGCCTTCTTTAAGTCGTACAAAAACACCAAAACCTGCGATTCGTGTTATCGTGCCAGTGTGAATGGATTCAGGTGCAAAGTCGTCGAGGTTTTCCCATGGGTCTCCCAGGAGAGCTTTTTTACTAACACTTATTTTGTCATTTTCCCAATCAAGATTGAGAATTGCAACTTCGATTTTTTCTCCAGGACTGAGAAAGTCTTCGATTTTATCAATTCGATCGAAGCGTATTTCGCTAATCGGTAGAAGTGCTTTTATGCCTTTTAAATCGACAAAGGCTCCAAAGGGATGGAGGGATTTCACTTCGACGGACACTTTTTGTCCGACGGATAGTGTTTTAGAAAGTTCTTTGAGGGCGTTTTTTCTTTCCTCTTCTAAAACAGCAAGATGCGAGAGAGTGAGGCTTCTGCCACCATCTTTGTATGTGATAATTTTAAAAGTGAGTACTTTTCCTATGATATTTTCTTGCTCTTCTTTTGCTATGCCAAGTTGAGAAAAGGGACAAAAGGCTGCGTGTTTTCCGATGCTTACTTCAAAGCCACCTTTTATCTCTTTTTCTATTTTGCCTTCGACAGGAATAGAAGCACGGTAGGCATTTTCAAGCATTTGTAGAGAAGCCTCTTCTTGAGCAATTTTTGTGCTAAAAAAAAGTTCTCCGTTTTTTGCAGCTATAAAATGTGCTTCTACAAAGTCGCCTTCTTTTATGCGTAAATTTTCCTCATCGTCGAGAAATTCTTTTTTTTCTATTATGCCTTCGCTTTTTCCATTAAGGTGAATAAAAACGTATTCTTTAGAAAAAGAAACGACCTCGGCTTTTATTTTTTGACCAGGTTCTAGTCTTTTTTGATTGGGAAGGGATTGTTCTAAAAGAGCTTCAAAGTTCGCATTATCGCTCGTATTGTTTGTTTCGTTCATACAATGAGAGTACGAGAAAATAGAATTTAGGTCAAGCAAGCAAAAGGCTCGTTTTAATTTCCTACTAATAAGCTCTGTTTAACTTGTTTTTTTTTAGACTATCGATTAGAGTATAAGAATATTTTTTACATCCGTGTAAAAAATATTCGGACAGTTTTGCTTTGCAAAACATGTCAAAGATTGGTTGCCTCTCGCCATCCGTGGCGAGAAAGTATATTTTTGGAATGAAGGATAAGGTATGGGACAAAAATACAGCACTATAGGGCTCATCGGTCTTGCGGTAATGGGCAAAAATCTCGCTTTCAATATGGCCGATAAGGGTTTTTCTGTTTCCGTCTACAATAGAAGTTTTGATAAAACAAAGGATGCTCTTGCAGAATATACATCGGAATCTTTTCGAGGTTTTGAAAAACTCGAAGACTTTGTTCTCTCTCTCGAATCTCCTCGGAAAATTATGCTCATGGTCAAGGCGGGAGAGGCTGTAGATCAAACGATTGCGCTTTTGCTTCCCCTTCTTTCTCCGGGAGACCTCATCATCGATGGAGGAAATTCTCACTTTAAAGATACGCAAAGAAGAACAAAGGCTCTTGAAGAAAAAGGTCTTTTGTTTTTAGGGACGGGAGTTTCTGGAGGAGAAGAGGGAGCGCGCTTTGGGCCTGCGATTATGGTAGGGGGGAGTGAGACAGCCTATAGCCTTGTTGAAAATATTTTTTCTGCTATTTCTGCAAAATACATAGGACAAGATGGCAAGAGCGAAGATTGTTGTGGCTACCTTGGAAGTGATGGTGCAGGGCATTTTGTAAAAATGGTTCACAACGGCATAGAATATGCTGATATGCAACTCATTGCTGAAGCCTATAGTCTTTTAAAAGAGGATTTTTCAAACGAAGCGCTTTCTCAGATTTTTGCCGAATGGAATGAAGGCGAGCTGGAAAGCTATTTAATAGATATAACAAAAGATATTTTTAAGAAAAAAGATGCAGAGACGGGAGCCCACCTCGTTGACCTCATTCTCGATAGGGCTGGTCAAAAAGGTACGGGCAAGTGGACGGGGCAAATTTCCCTTGATCTCGCCAGTCCTATTCAAAGTATTACAACAGCGGTTTATGAGCGTTTTATGTCGGCAAGAAAGGATGAGCGTATACGTGCAGCTTCTTTGTACAAGGGGCAGGCAGAAAATGGATGCGAGTCTAATTTTGCGGCTAGTCAAAAAAGCGATGCAGAAAAAAAAGCTCTTGTTGAAGAAGTGCGTCGCGCCTTGTACGCGAGTAAAATATGCGCCTATGCACAAGGCTTTAGCATGCTCCTCGATGCTTCTCGGGAAGAAAACTGGAATCTTGACTTTGCACAAATCGCAAAAATTTTTAGAGGTGGTTGTATTATTCGAGCGCGATTTTTAACTGAGCTTGCAAAAGAGTTTGATGCAAAAGCTGACTTGGAAAATATTCTTCTCTCTCCCTTATTTAGTGCGACGATTAAAACATACGAAAAAGATTGGCGGTCAGTTGTATCAAAGGCAATTCTCCAAGGAAGGTCGCTTCCAGCCTTTAGTTCTGCTCTGAGTTATTTTGATAGCTATACGACAAAAAATCTTCCGACAAATCTCCTGCAAGCGATGAGGGATTATTTTGGCGCACATAGCTATGAGCGCATAGACAAGGAAGGTTTTTTCCACACGAACTGGGGGGAATAATGAGCGGTGAAAAAATGTCAGCAAGCTTTGTTATCTTCGGTGCAACGGGAGACCTCACACATCGAAAACTCATGACCGCTTTTTATAGCATGATTCGAGATGGCTTGCTTTCAGACGATTTTTGTATTGTTGCAATTGGTCGACGGAAGCTCTCCACAGAAACATATCGCGAACAAGTCTGTGCTTCTTTGGGAAAATTTTTGAAAAGCCCTGTAGATACAAAAATATGGCAGCGCTTGGAAAGAATGATTTTTTACTACGAGTTTGATTTTACACAAAGCGATGGCTATAGAGATTTAAACTCCTATCTTGCAAAACGCGACAAAGAGTCAAATACAAAAGAGAACCGAGTTTTTTATCTTGCAGTTGCTCCCTCCTTTTTTGAAACAATTATTCATGGCATAGAAAGGGGAGAACTTGCATCTTCTTGCCGAGGCTTTTGTCGCTGCGTTATTGAAAAACCTTTTGGAAAAGATTTAGAGACAGCAAAAAAACTCAACGATACTATTCTCCGTGTTTTTCCTGAAAAGTCTATTTATCGCATTGACCATTATTTGGGAAAGGACATGATACAAAATATCATGATACTGCGTTTTAGTAACCTCATCTTTGAATCGCTTTGGAATAACCGGTATATCGATAACGTGCAAATATCTCTTACGGAAAAACTTGGGGTAGAAACCCGAGGGGACTATTACGAAGACTCTGGTGCTATGCGCGATATGGTGCAAAATCATATTTTGCAAATTGTCAGCTTGGTTGCAATGGAGCCGCCTGTAAACTTAAAGATGGACTCAATACGAAATGAAAAACAAAAAGTCTTAGAGGCCTTGGAAAAAATTGACGAGACATTTTTGGAAAATAATGTTGTTTTTGGTCAGTATGCTGAAGGCTTTATAGATGGAAAAAAAGTGCAGGGCTATCGCTCGGAAGAAAAGGTAGATGCAAAATCTGAAACAGAAACCTTTGTTGCATTGAAATTACAAATAGAAAATTTTCGCTGGGCAGGAACGCCTTTTTATATTCGCACAGGAAAACGTCTGAAGGAAGCTTCTGGTGAAATTATTATACAATTTAAAGAACTGCCGCATAGCTTGTACAATGCGGAAAAAAATCTTGCAAAACCAAATCTGCTTATTTTACGCATTCAACCAAAGGTAGGATTGTACTTTCAGTTTAATACAAAGGATTATGCAAGCCATTCGGGTATTATTCCCATTACGATGGACACCGGTGCAAGCGATGCGGCTCAGGGAAATACGCCCGAAGCCTATGAGCGTTTGCTCTACGATATTTTGCGGGGAGATGGCTCTCTCTTTTCTCGTTGGGATGAACTTGAAGCAGCCTGGCTTTTTGCAGATAAACTTATAGAATATCGCGAGCAAAAAAAGACAGACTTTCCCAACTATGCGGCTGGGACAATGGGACCAAAGCGCGCCTTTGATTTAATTGAAAAAGATGGTCGCTCTTGGGTAGATATGCACTAGGCGAAAAGGAGGATGCATATGATTTGTTTTAATCCAAAAGAAATTATTGATATTTCGATGCCCCTTGTTGAGGGGATGAAGGTGTATAAGGGACGAGAGGCAAAAAAACCTCGCTTTGAAAATCAGGTAAATCATCAAACAGGGAC
>JAAZLA010000243.1 GCA_012799545.1 Treponema sp. | reverse complement strand
TATTTTGAAGGCTGCCCTGTTATTTCGATAGATACTGAAACCTGGCCCGTCGATCTCATCTACGATCCCCTCCCACAAAGCACGACGCAATCTGCCGCCTTTACCGACATGCTTTTGGAAAAGGTGGAGTCTATCCTCTATCGCATTTTTGACAATAAACACAAGGGCGACATTCTTATATTTTTACCTGGAGAAAAAATAATAAAAGACCTCACTTCTCACCTCTATCGCAGTGCACTTTCTAAAGAGCTTTTTATTATTCCACTGTATGGGAGGCTTTCAAAAGAAGAGCAAGAAAAAGTCTTTTACCCAACTCCTCCAGATAAAACAAAGGTGGTAATTGCAACAAATATCGCAGAAACTTCTATAACGATCGATGGCATAACTACGGTTATCGATTCCGGGCTTGCAAAAATAAATTATTATAATCCACAAACTTTTACATCGAGCTTAAATGAAACGCTTATTTCAAAAGCTTCATGCAATCAAAGAAGGGGACGCGCAGGCAGAACGCAGGCAGGGGTTTGCTATAGGCTCTACTCACGAAACGATTATGACAGGAGAAGTCTTTACACCCTTGAAGAAATTTATCGAACTGATTTATCCGAAGTTGTGCTTCGCATGAGTGAACTCGGCATAACCGATTTTGAAAGTTTTGATTTTATAGCACCACCAAATCCCCTTGGTTTAGAAAGCGCTATAGAAACACTTTTTTTACTCGGAGCTTTGGAAAAAGACTATTCGCTCTCTGCAATTGGAAAGCACATGGTAGAATTTCCCCTCATGCCACGACATAGCCGCATCATCGTTGAAGCTATGGTTCGCTATCCCACTGTCATGGAAGAAGTGCTTATAGCAACAGCTTTTTTATCGGCACAGTCTCCCTTTATTTTACCCCAGGGAGAAGAAATGGATGCGCGAAGAGCTCATCATCGCTTTAGAAATCCCGACGGAGATTTTTTATCCTATATACATATTTTCCGTTTATTTACTGAAGCAAAAAACCAAGAGCTCTTTTGTGAAAAGTCCTACCTCGATCATCGAGTGATGAGCGAAATAGTCAATATAAAAATACAGTTGGAGCAAATTGTAAGCGACCTCGGTTTTCCTATTTTATCAGGTGGAAGTCGCCTTGATTATTTGACCTGTGTTGCAAGCGGTTTAATACAATTTATTTGCTTTAATCACGGGCGCGGAATGTATAGAAGTTTTACGCAAGAAAATATTCAAATTCATCCCGGCTCAAATATGTTCAAAGAAGAACCTGCTATCTTTGTTGCAGGAGAAGTTTTTAAAACAACAAAAATGTTTGCTATGTCAGTTTCCCCTATTTCAAAAGAAATATTGAATCGACTTAATATTAAAATGCCTACAAAACAAGTACGCGGAAAAGAAATCTATGAGGTGAAAAAAAGCCAAAGTCAAAAAGGAAGACAAAGAGAAGCACAGGATGTTAAAAGACAAAGACAAGTACGAGATGAAAACATTGTTCGCATTGGTCC
>JAAZLA010000242.1 GCA_012799545.1 Treponema sp. | reverse complement strand
TTTATATTTATCCTTGTTGGTTTATATAATCCTCTAAAAATGGCCTATGAGCGCGTAATAGAATATCAAACAGAGATTTCCCAAACAAGGACCTTTTCGCTTTCGGTTTTAGACCTTGCAGCAAACGGACAAAACACAATCATTTATACGGGCTTTACAGACAAAAACAATTCTTTTTTTCAAGCACTTGCCTTACAAAAAGACAAAGGACTTTCTCAGCTCATAGAACTTATACGTTTAGAATCGGATGGCTCTATTTTCCTCCAGCAAAACACCGAAAAAACAAGTGAATTAAGTTATGGAGAGCCAAAAACGCCTTTTTCAATTCTTGTACACAGCACGGAAACAAATGAAGAAGATGGTTCTTTCGATCAAGTAGAAACAATCTACCAATGGGATGAAGCAACAGGATTTTTTGAAGAATTTTCTGTAGAAAAAACACCGGGGACACGGCTCGAAGCAAAGGAACTCGCAAAAATCCAAGATGGAACAGTTGAAAGTTTTTCCTCCTACCTCAATGGACTTTGGCTCTATAGCGATAGCAATACAACAAACCCCCATTTTATATTTTTTGACTGGAAAAATAAGGAAATTATTTTTTCATCGGGGGAAATTCAAGAAATTTTTTCCTGGGAAAATAGCAGTCTGCGACGAAATGGAATATATATTTCCACGGTAAACAGTCTCATCGCAAACTTAAACAGAAAAATAGATGTAAGCTTACTTTCTCTTGATGAAATACGCATTCGCATTAGTTCTGACCTAGGAATGGTAATAAATACTGACACAAGTTGGGATGGGGTCTATAAAAAAACAGACTTGCAAAATTTCAAGCTCAAGAAAAACGAAAACTCAGAAGACAATAGGGCAATACGTTTACTTGAAAGTGAAACAAACTGGACTTTTATGACAAGCAGCCTTCTAAGCCTTTCAAATGGAAACTATGTTTTTACTTCTGGAGCGAATACAGAAGAAGGAGTCTATTTTGAAAAAAACGTGCAAGGTGAAAGTTTTATACAATTTCGCTCATTTTCTAAAAATGCCTTTTTCGATGGTTTTTATACCGTCACAAAAAACGAAAGCTCGCTTGTATTGCAACCAGTAAAAATACATATTAACGGAAGTTTTTCGTATTCTGGCTCTGCTATTAACTTGGAAAAAAAGAAGGAAGATTAGCATTAGCCTTGATTTTTTCTCGGAACAAAAAACCAAAAGGGTGTTGGCAAAAAAGATGCAGCGCTTTCTAAAACAAGAAACTCAAGAGATTTTGGGTACTGTTTTTCGATTGCGACTTTGTATGCTTCTTCTCCGGTAAGATACCACAGTGTTAAAAGAATCGCCGCTTGTTCTTCTTCCATTCCCTTCATACCGACATAGGATTTTAAGATAACGAGGGGCTCATGCAGGGCATCTTCGCTCTGCGCTTTAACAAGCCAGCTCCACACTGCATAAAGGCGAACCTGAGATACAAGCTTTTCTTTTATATGTCCTTGTGTAAGCCGAGATAAAAGAGTATCGCAGCGAAGACTATCACCGTACAAGAGGGCTGTTTTTGCCGCAGCTAAAAAAGCCTCTTG
>JAAZLA010000241.1 GCA_012799545.1 Treponema sp. | reverse complement strand
TTTTAGCTTTACTCATTCGTCATATACTCCATTACAAACGCAATCTTTGCTTGCTTGCAATTGCATGAATATTTTTTAATTGAATTTCCTTATTATCTTTTGTGCGTACGCTACCGTTTAGTGTGCCAAAAAGTGTGTGAAAACGTGCGTGCAAGAGAAAAATACTTAAACGCCGTAGATCATTTACAATGGGTTTAAAAGATAGGTCAACCATGCTTTCTGTGTCTTGAATAATCCATTCGTTAAAAAATCCTTGTGGTCTCGTTATTTTTACCGGAGGTAGAGGACTGAGATCCGCGTTTTCAATCAATATATTGTTATTATGTAGCTCATCATTATGAGAATCAATAGAGCTACTGAAAAGATTTAGAAAAACAGCTCCGTTCTCATTTTGTAATTGAAAACTGATATTTTCTTCGTAGTATCGTATGTTGTAGTAGGCTCGTTTTAAGCCAAATGAAAAAAGTCCATTTTGTGTGATTATGTGTTCGTGATATTCTTTTTGCCTGATTGAAAAAGTAGCATTAAAAGAGTTTACCATTTGAAAAAGAGCTGAGCACCTGCGTGTTGTCGGGGCAGGGCTCACATTTGTTGTTTCCAAGAATTGCGGATTTGAAAAGGATGCTTGCAATGAAGCTGAAATACTTGGTCTATGAGAATCTCCCTTGCACTTAAAGACAAGGGAAAAAATATCCTTTGTTCTGTCCCAGGTGAAGCGCGCATAGCGTTTTTTTGAAAAAACGGTGCATGAAGCTTTTTCGAGATTTGTTGGTATGAGGCGTCGATTTAAAAACATGAGATGGTGATAGGAATATTTTTTATGTGTTTTTTTTTCCCAAACGATGAGTTTATAATATCCGATAATTTTGGTATCAAACAATTCAATTTTTCCAATAAAGGCATCTGTGCTAAAGTCAAAGAAAATGCTACTTCGTATGCGTAAATTGGTGATAAATCGTGGAAGTGGCAAAACGCCAAAGGGAAATAAAATATCTTTTATATCAAGTTTTTTCGGGTGTCCCATGAATGTACCAAAAGTAGCTTTTCCGTTTGAGATAAGAGAGTTGGGCATTTCTTTTATTTTTCTATTATACATACTATGTCTCTGTTTTATTATATACGATAAAAAGAATTTTGTAAGTAATAATTTTAAAAACTTGCGAATTTGGAGGAAGCATAGTAAAATGAAAGCTTATGGAGGCAAAATGGGCATAAAATTATATTCTTTGGGTGCGGCGCGTGAAATAACCGGTTCTAAACATGTTTTAGAAGTTGACGGCAGGTCTTTTTTAATTGATTGTGGGGCTTTTCAGGGAAAACGAAAAGAAGCCGATGAAAAAAACCGAAATTTCGATATTGTAGGGGAAGACCTCGAAGCAGTTATTTTGACGCATGCACACTATGATCATTGTGGTTTGTTACCTGTTTTACAGAAAAAGGGCTATACGGGAAATATTTATTCGACGGCAGCAACTCGAGATTTAGCAAACCTCATAATGATGGACTCAGCACATATTCAAGCACGGGATCGGGAATACTTGCAAAAACAAGCAGCGAAAAAGGGGGAAAAATTTACTTGGAAACCTCTTTTTAATGAAATAGATGTTGTTGCAACAACGAACCAGTTTGTTTCAATTTCATACAATAGAAAAATGTTTATAGCGCCAGATCTGGAACTTGAGTTTTTCGATGCGGGGCATATTTTAGGCTCGTCTTTTGCGAACCTTTGTATTCATCGCGATA
>JAAZLA010000240.1 GCA_012799545.1 Treponema sp. | reverse complement strand
TAATCGATGAGAAAAACAATGCGCTTATTGCGTGGTATATTGATTAAAAAATATTTTTCGAGGTATTCAAAAGCCAGACGTGGATCTTTTGATAAAAGTTCAGTATCGCTGAGTTTTGGAAAAAAATGCTTCATTGTTGCAAGATATTCTTTTTCCATTTCCAAGGTACAAAAACTTACACCGCTTGAGCGATCATAGTAAACGACAATATTTTCATTTCCAAACAATACTTCGGAAATATATTCTTGTATCTTTTTAAATGAAAACTCGCCCTCATTCATAGAATGCGGTAAAAAATCACGGATATTGCCGTGTACGAGATACATATTGACTGTTTTTGAACAGTATTTATAGGAGAGCTCTTGCGCCCACTGTGGTAATACCTTTATATAAGGCAAGTTCTTTTTTATTAGTTGTTGTTTTCCACCCATATGTCTATTATGCCGTAAAGCTGCCTTGATAGCAAGTTTTTTATGCGCCCTTGTGTAAATATTTTTTTTGTGCTAGAGTAAGGCTGTAAAAAAATTCTATAGAGAGGTTGTAAATGGCTTACGTTATATCACCAGATCTTTGCAATAATTGCGGTACCTGTGAACCAGAATGTCCTACTGAAGCAATTAGCGAGCAAAATGATAAAAGATTTATCGACGCTGATTTATGTATCAGTTGTGGCGCCTGTGCAGCAGTTTGCCCTACTGAAGCAATTAGCGAAGAATAAAACTCTTTGCACAAAGTGAAACCGGTGGCTTCTGTTGCCGGTTTTTTTATCTTTTTAAATTAAATTCGATTATGCACTCACTGTATAATCTGCTTAAGGAAAAGAGGCTTGAAAAGAGCGCACAGACTTCCCAAAAAAGTTCTTATTTTTTTCATCTCCCTTCTGGGTATCGGTCTTTTTTGTGTGGTTTTTTCAGCCCTCATTGTTACTCCACTCTGGTTTTTGGCAACCCGTCTTCCGCATATTTTTACCCTTATTTTTTTGAGCGTTTTTCTTTTCCTCTTTTTTTATGGGATATATAAACGTGTACAAAAAAAACAATAGCATTCTTTGTTTCTTTTTTTTTATTCTGCTTCACACTCGCTTTATAAGCGCACAAAAACTTCCCGAAATCTCCGATTTATCACATAAAAATATTCTTTTTAAACAATTTTCCGAAGAAGTTGAAAAAAATTATCGTCTTCTCGCACAAGGAAATACCTCCATCTCTTTGCAATTTTTTTATTATCGAGCAGAAAAGAACGATACGCTTTTGACAATCGCTGCACGAAGCCTTATTCCCTACGAAACTCTCGCAAGTTTGAACCGCCTCGGCGAAGTAGGGGCAAACATAGAAGGGAAATTGCTTATCTTACCGACCTGTCCTGGACTTTTTATTCTCGAAAAGCCTTTTTCGCCATTAGAAATACTTCTAAAAGAAAAATACTTGCACGAGCCAAATCTTGTATGCTATACTTTGGGGGATAACTTGTTTTATTTTATACAAGATGCAAGGCTCAGTGGAACAGAAAGAGCATTTTTTTTGGATTCAAATCTTCGTTTACCTGTTTTTCATGCAGTGCTTTCTTCGAATTATGGGCAGAGACTGAGTCCTATTACGGGAAAATCTTCTTTTCACGAAGGGGTTGACTTAGCTGCTCCAGAAGGAAGCCTTGTTATGGCCTGTAAATCTGGACAAATAGAGCAAACAGGTTATTCGGAAATCTATGGTAATTTTATCATTATCAAGCACGAGGATGAAAAAGGTCGGCAAATGCGTAGTTTTTATGCACATCTTAAAACAATCGACTGTAAAGAAGCAAGTTTTGTTCTCGGTGGGGCT
>JAAZLA010000239.1 GCA_012799545.1 Treponema sp. | reverse complement strand
TTTTCGTCGTAGACGAGTTCGGAATAGACTTCGTCAGAAAGCACCCAAATTTTATGCTTTTGTGCGAGCTTGGCTATTTTTTCAAGTTCATCTTTGGGAATCATTTTTCCCGTTGGATTGCTCGGCGAGCAAAGCATAATAGCCTTTGTTTTGGGACTTATCACTTTTTCGAGTTCTTCAGCAGTTGGATAAAAGTTTGTTTTTGAGGTGTCAAAGCGAATAAGCTTTGTATCGCAGAGTTCTGCAAGTGGTTGATAGGAAACATAGCAGGGCTCACAAATAATAATTTCATCCTGTGGATTTAGGATTGCACGAAGCACAGCATCGACAGCTTCAGAAACTCCTATGGTAACGAGAATTTCTTTTTTGGGGTTATAATCAAGATTATACTTTTGTAGATATTTTGCAATTTCTTCTCGTAGCTCGAGTAAGCCCCAGTTTGATGTGTAGGAAGTGTGTCCTTGTTCGAGATGATAATAGGCTTCTTCGCGCATAAGCCAAGGAGTGGGAAAGTCTGGCTCACCAACACCGAGGGAGATAATATCATCGCGACCTATAATGAGGTCAAAAAATTTCCTAATGCCAGAGGGCGGTGTTTCCAGCATTTTTGTGGAGAATTTGTCTTTTCGTTCATTCATTATGCGGTTACCCCTTCACGTCGGTCTCGTTTTTGATCAACTAAAACAATATCGTTTTCTTTATAGGTTTTGAGTACAAAATGTGTTTTTGTGCTTTTCACTCCTTCAATCGTTGAAACTTTTCGGGCAACAAAAAAAGCAACTTCTTGCAAGGATTTTCCTTCTATAATAATTTGCAAGTCATAGCCACCTGACATGAGTGTAAGGGACTTTACTTCAGGGAATCGATAAATGCGCTCAGCTATTGCGTCAAAGCCATGCTCTCTTTCGGGTGTAACCTGCACTTCGATAATAGCGCGCACTCTGTTTTCATTGTTAAGGAGTTTGTCAGTGTTTACAATGGCCGCGTATTTTACAATTGTTCCATCGTTTTCAAGCTTTTTCATAATTGCTTTAACTTCTTCGCTTGTTTTTTTGGTCATGGCAGCCATGTCCTCGATTGAAATGCGTCCGTCATCTTGTAATAATTGTAAAATTTCTTCCATTATTGTCTCCTTTTTTTCTGCGCGATGCAGCAGAAGTGAAAATATACAGACAGTATAGTTATCTTTGCATAAATATCCAATACTTATACCCTTATTTTGGAAATTATTTAAAAAAAGACTTGACACTGTTGAGTTAGTGTGCTAAATTGATAATACACTAATTCAAGGAGGTGCTTGTGCAGTTTACTGGGTCTATACCGATTTATGAACAAATAATGCGGTATATAAAAAAAGAAATTATTACAGGCGAACTGAATGGCGAAGATAAGATTCCATCAGTTCGAGACCTTGCAGATAGACTTTCGGTTAATCCAAACACGGTTTCGAGAGCCTATCAAGAACTGGAGCGTGAAGGTTTAACTGAAACACGCCGTGGAATGGGGACCTACATTGTAGGAGATAAAACAATAAAGGATAGAATAAAAAAAGAGCTCAGCCAAGATCTGGTGCTCGATTTTATTGAAGAGATGAAGGCTTCAGGTTTTACCGCGGAGGAAATCATAGGCTTTGTTTCAGAACGTTTAGAGAAGGAGACTCTTTAATGAAAAAATTATTTAAAGTATGCCCGGCCTGTGGGAATAAAACAATTTCGTTTGAAGAAGGCAAAAAATGGACCTGCGCTTTTTGCAATTTTGAACTTTATTTTAATGTTGCGACGTCAGCATCTATTATTCTTCTTGTAGGGAACGCCCTTGTTTTAGTACGCCGAGGGAAGGAGCCAGGAAAGGGGCTTTTGGCTTTGCCAGGTGGCTTTGTAGACCCCGACGAAAGTGCTGAAAACGCAGCTATTCGCGAGTGTATAGAGGAAACAGGCATCACTCCCTGTCAAATACGCTATCTTTGCTCTTTCCCGAATGAGTACCTGCATAAAAACATAGTGTACCAAACCTGCGATCTTTTTTTTACCGCAAACTGCGCCTATGATATTCTTACAAAGCTCTCTCCTGTTGACACAGAAGAAGTCAGTGCCTACGAATTGGTTGAAATCAATTCGACGCAGGACATTGAGAAACTACCTCTTGCTTTTTCTTCTGCAAAAGAGGCTCTCTTAGTCTGGGCGGCAAAGCGCTTCAAGTAGCCTTTTGTGGAAGGTATCGTAGGTATTGTCGTCTTTTTCAAACCAAACCTTTCCGTCGGTGAGTTCTTGTACACTCAAAAGTTCTTTTTCCTCTTCGGTAAAATAACCTCGCCTCTCTCCTTTTTCTTTGAGCATTGTTAGTAGGTCAAAATCTTCAAAACTGTCTCTCATCGCATGTAGGCGAAGGCTTGCGAGGGGGAGACTTTTTTTGTCAGGGTTAGGGTAGAACATCATACCGTCTCCGTTTGCCCAAGGAAAGGTCTCAGCTGTTTCCCAAGGATTAAAAACCCAGCGATCTATTCTCCAGTAGAGATAGCCGTCAATTTCGTGAGCAAAAAGCCATGGGCCGAGCGCCCTATGGGAGGCTCCATACCAATCAACTCGAAAGTTATCGGGATGTCGTCGGTGGATATTTCCTATACAGGTGTAAATCCACATTTCATCTCCTGCCGCTTGCCGTTCTTTAGCGAAGGGCTCCTTGTATTGATGGATATTGGGCATCCAAATATCCACAAGGTCTACAAAGGCTTTTTCACCAGCCCTATTTGTACCATATACATACATTATTTTTAGATGTGCTACTTTTTCTTTTATATGTTTTAGCTGTTCTTTTATCGTTTTTATACTAGAAAGACTCGGTTCATCAAAATAATAAATGTAGCAAATATCTATCCAGTTTTTTTCTATAAGATGTTTTTCTAGTTTCTCTAAAAGAGGAATGTGTTTTGTTTGAAGCTCTTCGATGCTTGTTGTTCGACGAAACGAAACTGGTAGGTCAAAAACAGTGGCACCTGCATCAAGCCAATATTTTATCCTTTGATCAAAACTGGTCCAATCATTGTTGGCTGCATTTTCTTTCCATGAAAGAGAAGGAGGGGAGGTAAAACGAAATTCAAGCGCTTTTTTATACATAGCCTCTGACATTTCATTTGTCCAAGCTCCATTATAGTATCGCTCTTCGTTTGCTTCGGAGAAATAATAATAAAACGCGGTTTTTAAGCGAGCTGTTTTGGGTAGTGCAAGGTCATACACTTTTATTTGAAAGGGAATAGTCCATAGCAAATCTTCATTCGATTTGACATAGATAAAAGCTTTATAGATGCCAGGTTTTGTTTTTGTCGAAACCTTCGTTGTAAGGTAGACTATTCTATTCTTATTTTTTTCGATAGAAAAAGGTCTAAGGTCTAAAATGGGGTCAGGGAAATCTGCTCTTTTCCAAAAACTTCTCAGACCAGGTTTTTTTACTGGTGTATAAGCAATAAGTCCTAAGTCAACTTGGAGGTCTGTGCTTGCCTCTTCCCACTGGAAGGAAACAGAAATGTTTTCTAAACCCTTTTCTCCACCACTTATAAGGATTTGTCTTGATTCCGCTTCTCCTTTTGCACTGTGTAGTTCAATCTCGTTAGCATATCCATGAGAAGGGATTTCGTTTTGAAGTATTTTGACACTTCCCGGAAGACAAAAATAAG
>JAAZLA010000238.1 GCA_012799545.1 Treponema sp. | reverse complement strand
GATGCACCCATTGCTTTTTTTTCTAAGCTAAATAAAATAGTATCCAAGTTTTCAAAATCTTTTTTTGCGACTGAATTGTTAATCACTGTCACAGCACCGTAAATCCCTGCAATAAGAATTAAAACAAGCGGTATACTTATAAGTAAAATTCTCTGTTTTGATAAAAATTCACTCACCTTTTTTGAAATTGTTTTTTCTGCATCTTTTTCTGTAAAATTTTTAGCTGCCATTTTTTTGCCCCTTAAAGTTTAATTTGTAAATCCTTTATTAGTTTTGAAACATAGGTACGTTGCACGTCCAAAACCTTTGCGGCTTCAGTTTGATTCCATTGTACCTCTTCTAGTATTTTTATTATATAGTTTTTTTTACATTCGTTCATCACTGTTTTCAATGTTTTATCCTGCAAATCAAAATTAAAAGATTGCGCTGCTTCTGTATGATTTGTCGACTGCAACAATAAATCACGCTCTGTTATAAGCGGTGGTTTTCCAAGCACACAGGCTCTCTCGATTGAGTTTTCAAGTTCACGCACATTCCCCGGCCAATAATAGGAATATAAAGAATTCAATGCCTCTTTTGTAAAGCCAGTAAAATCTTTCTTTGTTTCCGACGAAAATTTACGACAGAAAAAAAGAGCTAGAGGTTTTATATCGTCTTTTCTATTTCGTAGAGGGGGAACAAGCAAGGGTAAAACATTCAAACGATAATATAAATCGCTTCGAAACCGACCTTCTGCAACCATTTCCTCTAGGTTTCGGTTTGTCGCTGCAATAATTCGCACATCAACTTTTTGCGTTGTACTAGAACCAACCTTTTCAAAGGTTTTTGACTGTATAACACGCAAAAGTTTCACTTGTACTTCGAGCGGAAGTTCGCCAATCTCATCCAAAAAGATGGTGCCACCGTCGGCCGCCTCAAATCGTCCAAGTCTGTTTTGGCTCGCATCGGTGAAGGCACCTTTTACATGTCCAAAAAGCTCACTTTCTAAAAGCTGTGGGGAAAGGGCGGCACAATTTACACGGATAAAAGGTTTTTCCCTTCGCGCACTTTTTAAGTGTAATTGCTCTGCAAAAAGCTCTTTTCCAACACCGCTTTCACCCAAAATCAAAACAGAAGAATTTGTTTCAGCTGCTCTGTCGATTACAGAAAGCAAATCGAGTACTGGTTTACTTTCTGCGACAAAGGTATGGTATTCAGGTCCGGCATTTACCGCAGTTTGCAAAACAGAAATTTCTTTTTGTGCTTGGGTATAGGTCTGCGCGTTGTTATAGGCAATGGAAGCTTGCGTGGAAAGCAATTCAATTATCTGTAAATCAGCTTCCGTGAAGGTTTTTCCTTCTTTTTTATTTATGAGCTCTAGAACGCCTATGCAGACATTATCAACACGGAGGGGTACAGCTATCATAGTGCGTGTTATATATCCCGTTTGATCCTGTACCTTGGTAAATAAACGAGGATCATTAGAAACGTCGTCAATAACAATGCTTTGATTATGTTCAATAACCCAACCAGCAATGCTGCCCTCACGTGCAACAATGATACCTTTTGCCTCAACGCCCTTTGGCCCCAGAGCAACTTCAAAGCGAAGGGTATTATCTGGTTCATGAAGCATGAGAATAGAAGAAGATTCACATTCAACTAAACGCATTGCCGACTCTAAAATATAGATCAACAATGCGTTTATATCTGTATAGTTTGAGTTTATGAGCGAGTTTATTTCGACGAGTGTATTTAATTTTTCAATGTCAATAGCTTTCATCGATTTCTCGCTCATCGCTACTCATTAATTCGTTTTGTTTTTTAGCATATCGCCAAGGGTGTAGGCATCTGCATTTTCACCATCACCTTGAGATAAATACTGAGACATTTCATCTCTTTGCATTTTTTGCTTGTATTCTTTTACGGAAAAAGCAGCTTTTTCTTTGCCTGGATTCACATCAACGACATAGACAGAAATAGTATCGCCAACCGTGTATTTTTTCACAGCTTCTTCAAAGCTTTCTTCACGGGAATCACTGAGATTTGATTTATTGATTAAACCTTCGATTCCCAATGGAGCTTTTACAAAAATACCAAAGTCCATGATTGAAGTTATTTCTGCTTCAACGATAGAACCTGACTTATAGGTTTTTGCAAATTCAACCCAAGGATTTTCTTCAAGGTCTTTTACGCTCACTCGAATACGTTTTGACTCAGGATTATTTTCTACAATAACGCAGTCTATCTCTTGACCGACTTCTAATTCATTTGCAAAGGATTTTATTCTCTTTGTCCATGACCAATCATCTAGCTGCAAGAATGCATCTATGCCTTCTTCAAGTTCAATAAATGCACCAGCATTGGTAAGCTTTACCACTTTTTTAGTAAGTTTTGTACCAACAGGATAGGACTCAACGATAGAATCCCAAGGATTTTCAGTTACTTGCTTAAGTCCCAAAGATACTCGTCCTGCTTGGATATCATAGCCTAAAATCATGCAGTCTACTTCTTCGCCAATCTTAACAACTTCTTGAGGCTTGTTGATTTTTTTCACCCAAGAAAATTCTGAGATATGCGCAAGTCCTTCGATACCATCTTCAAGCTCAATAAAAGCACCAAATTCTGTAAGTTTTGTAACCTTGCCTTTTACAATAGCATTTACTTGATATTTATCTTCAAAATGGAGCCATGGATCGTCAGTAAAGTGTTTTAGAGAAAGATTTATGCGCTTTTCTTCGGAGTCAAGGCGTATAACTTTTAATTCTATTTCTTGACCCTTTTTCACATAATCTTTTGGACGTGTTACATGTCCCCAGCTCATATCGTTTATATGTAAAAGACCATCAAAACCACCGAGGTCTATAAAAGCACCAAAGCTTGTAAAGCTCTTTACTACACCTTTTACTACGTCACCAACAGCAACAGTAGAAAAGAAGGTTTCACGATTTGTATCGATGATTTCTTCGAGGTATTTTCTTCGGTTTACAACGATATTTGATTTGCCGTCAGAATAGAGTCGTTCGATATAAAACATACTCTTTATTCCAACAAGTGATTCTGGATTATCAACCTTTTGGCTGTCTGATTGGCTAATTGGTAAAAAAGCCTTTACGCCGTAACTTAAATCTACTTCGTAACCGCTTTTTATAACCTTATCTATAGTACCCTCAACCAATGTTTTATCGGTGTGAGCTTGTTTTAAGTTTTTCCAAAGGTGTTTTGTATCAGCCTTTTGTTTCGATACAACAACAGCACCGTGCTTATTTTCTTTATTGACGACAACGACGCTAACCACGTCGCCTACTTCTGGTAGCTCGGTAAATTCGATTGCGGGAATTTCTCCCTCTGATTTGCCACCAACGTCGACAAAAACTCTTTCATTTGAAACTTGTACAACGGTACCTTCTACAAGTTGCCCTTCTTCAAGAGCATCTAAACTTTTAAGATACTCTTCCTGCAATTGTGTTTGAATGTCAACTTCATTCTTTTCCACTTCCATCTGTTCCATAAAAAACCCTTATATATTTATTTTGCTTACAATTATCGCACAAACCTCATCTATGGTCAAGTCAGAAGTATCGATATATATAGCATCTGCCGCTCTTTTTAATGCACCAACACTTTTTCCCTTATCGATGAGATCGCGTTTTCGAATTGTTTCTTTTATTTCTTCTAAGCTTAAATCACTTACTCCTTGATCAAAACGTCTTTGTGCTTGCACATCCAAGGAAGCGTCAAGATAAAACTTATAGTCAGCATCGGGAAAAACAACAGTCGTCATATCCCTCCCCTCGCAGACAATGCTTTGCGATTTTGTAATAGCGCGAATCTTTTCGTTTACAATGCTACGCAGTTCAGGAATAGCAGAAAGCTGAGCAACATGGCGATCAACCATATCGCTATGGAGAAGATCTTCAACATCTCTTCCATCTATGACGAGTCTTTCATCGATATAGTCAATATGTAAACGAAGCGCATAATCACAAACTTCAGCAGCGTTTTCTAAATCTTTTTTATTTTCAAGCAATAGCAAGCATATACCACGATAAAAACTCCCTGAGTTAAGAAAGCTAATACTAAAATAATCGGCAATGCGTTTTGCAATAGTACTTTTCCCCGTTCCTGCAGGACCGTCAATTGCTATAACCATAG
>JAAZLA010000237.1 GCA_012799545.1 Treponema sp. | reverse complement strand
TTATCCCCATCGGTGCTTTTTTTGGGGGACTTATGGCAGCAAGCTTTGTTTACCTTATTGCGGGAGGAAGCAAAACAAGCACAGACTCCTCGCGCTTGCTCCTCTCAGGAACAGCCTTGGGAGTCCTCTTTGCCGCAATAACATCTGTTTTATTGATCCTAAAAGACAAAGAAATCTATAAAATGTATTTATGGACGCAAGGAAGTTTTAATGCAAAAGGATGGAATATACTCTTTATGGTGCTTTTTCCCAGTTTGCTTTCTTTTTTTCTTATGTTTCTCACCACAAAAAAGCTTGACCTACTTTCCTTTGGAGAAAAATCTGCTGAAACACTTGGCTTAAATCTCCAGGGGACAAAATTACTCTGCCTTATAAGCGCCTCCCTCGCAAGTGCAAGCTCCGTTTGTGCTGGTGGCACCATCGGTTTTATCGGCTTAATAGCACCACATACGATGCGGATTCTTTTTGGAAGCAGACATAAAAAACTACTCCCCTTGAGCATGCTCTTTGGCAGCAGCTTGGTTTTATTTTCTGACATTCTTGCACGGAAAATAGCCCCCCCAATGGAAGTTCCCATCGGTATAATTACCGCCTTTATCGGGGTGCCCTTCTTTTTGTTTTTACTCCGAAGAGGAAGGCACGATGGCTAAAATCGAAGTAAAAAACCTCACTGCGAAGTATGAAAAAGGAAAAAATGTTTTAGAGAATCTCTCTTTTACTGTCGAAGATGGGGAAATCCTCTGCCTCATTGGTCCAAATGGCGGGGGAAAATCTACCCTCCTCACGCTCTTGGCTGGAATAGGCATGGGAAAGATAAAAAAAACAAAAAACTCTGAAATTCTCATCAACCAGAAAGAGATAGAAAACTACGCAGCAAATAAAAAAGCAAGGGAGATTTCATACCTTGGGCAAACAGAAAAACTTGCCTGGCATTTTAGCGTTTTTGAAACGGTGCTCATGGGACGCTACGCATACTCCTCTCCCTACCTTCCGTATAGCAAAGAAGATAAGCAGATAGCTCTTTCTGTCCTCGAGGATTTAGGAATCTTTCACTTAAAAGATCGCTTAACAAATGAAATTTCTGGAGGCGAGCTACAAAAGGTACGTATCGCACGGAGCCTTTGCCAAAACACCGATATTATGCTTTTAGATGAGCCCTTTAGCCACCTCGATATACAACATCAAAGCAAGCTTCTCTCCCTCATAAAAACAATAGCAGAAGAAAAAAAGAAAACGATTGTTATAAGCCTACACGATTTGAACCTTTGCCCACTTTTATCAAAGACGATTCTCTTAGTCAATAAAACCGAAGCTTTTTTTGGAAGTCTCGAAGAGATATTTACTGAAAGCTACTTAAACAAGGTATACAAGACAAACTTTGGTCTTTTTAGGCATCCCGAGCTAGATATACCGCAGGTTTTTGTCAAAAATTAATTACCGTGAAGTTCAATAATAAACGCAACCTCTCGCACGGGCATTTTTAAGGCATCTGCTATTTCACTCTCATCCTTTCCCTGAAGCGCCATACTTATAACAAGGTCCTTCATTGCCTGCCCTTGATTGATAGGATTTTTTGAAAAACTAACACGTATAGGCTCTTCTTGCTTTTCTTTTTCAACTCGACCTTGAAGAAAGCGTTCAGGTTCTTCTTGATTTAAACTAAAGATGCTTTCTGTGGCATTTTTTTCCTTAGATTGGGAGAATAAAGGCATATCTGCTTTTTGATTTTTGGTTTTATTTTTTAGGTAGGCGCGTTGGGGGCTCAGTTTTTCTAAGATTTTTTCCTCTTCACGTAAGAGCGCATTTTGACTATCTATGAGTCCAATTTTTTTATCGATTGTAAGAATCCGCTCGTCGATTTTTTCAAGCAGTTCCTTTAATCCTGAGCGCCGTGCTTCTATAAGACTAATATCCTGATCGACTTCTTTATTTATTTCAATTATAAGTTTTTCGACTTCTTGTCGAATTTCTCGTAAAACTGCAGCTGGCGAAAACTCTTTTTTAAGGCGAGCAAAGAGAAGAACCCACAGAGAAACGTTTAAAATCGTAAATAATGCTATATATACAGTCATGGCTTATCCAGAAACATCAATTTTTTTTCCAAGCTGCGGGTCCTTAATTATTTCTTTTTCTTGCGCTTCATCTTCTGAGCTTTCTTTTTTCTTTCCCTGCCCCGTCCCTCCAGAATGAGAGTGAGCATCTTTGTTGATATTTGGACCTTCTTCAGTCTTTTCAGTTTCAACCACAGCTTCTTTTCTTGCAGCGAGCCGATGCGCTTCTTTTTCATTATGCAATTCCGATTGCAAATGAGCAGCCTGCTGTTGCACAGCTGTCTTGGAAACTTTTTCTAATTGACCATAAAGCGTTTGTAAATCAATTGGAAGAATAGCCATCTAGTACCCGCTTAGTATCATCGTCCGAGGGGGCTTCGTATTTGCCTCGTCGAACAAATCCATCTTCATAAAAAAAGGTAACAGCTTTTACTTCGGTGCGCACATCATCTTTGGCATCTCGCACATGTATTTTTACGCCAGCATAGACAGTACCCATGGCCGATACTTTTCCTATAACCTTTAAATCTCGCAAGTATTGTTGTATTTGCTGTATTTCAGCAGACATTGCTTCGGATTCTACTAAAATCTCTTCTTTCCTTGCAGTAAATTTAACTAAGCTCTCTTCTTTATCGTGTGGTAAAGTTTTACGAACCTTTTTTGTATTTTCCAGCGTTTGCAAGTTTAATTCAATTTCATCTAATTCTCGAATTAAAACTGCCTGTTTCTCTTGCAATTCGGTAAGTCGTCGTTTTGATCGAGGATCGTAACCGACTTCAATAATCGTCTCGCTACCACCGCCTGGACTTCCCAGATTTTTGGTGTAAATTTCTTCGGTTGCAAACACATGTCCGCCCATAATGGATGCTCGCTTTCCTTGAACAAGGATTTTTTTATTTGATGTAACATGTGAATTTACAATACCTTCTGCAACTATGATATATTCTTCTACATCAACCTTTGTATTTTGTATAAATTTTGCCCACAGTGAACGACCAGCACGCACATAGCCTTCATCACGTCCCAAAATACCTTGTGAAACAACAATATCACCATCGGCTTCAAGTATCGATTTTCCAACGGTACCATATACCTCGATATTTCCTGAAGCTTTTATGCTGAAACCATCATCTACGTTACCCTTGACAATAACAGTTCCCAAGAATGTTATATTTCCTGTTTTAATAGAAACATTTCCGGCAATTTGCATTACTGGTTCGACATTTATTTTATCCCCTATGAGAAGGACTTGCCCATTCGTCGCAGCTAAAATTGTTCTTCCGTCACTGTCAACAATAACATTTTTTCCGAGCGGTAGATTTATATCTTTTCCATTTTTTGCCTCAAGATATCGACCTAAAACAGTTTTTCCTGCTTTTCCTTGTTCAGCAAGCATTTTTTGTGCAAGAGGTTGCCCTTCTACCACATTTTGAATGAGATTGTGTTCCTTAAAATCAACCCGTCCATCTTCTGCTTCTTTAAAACGCAACTTTGAAGAATCTGTTTCAAAGTTATAGGCAATATAAGCATCTCTTCCATCGACGGGTTGAATTGCCTCTGCAACAACACAAGGAACATTATAGATTGGATTGTCTACAAACTCTTCAATTTTTTCTCTATCTATACCAGCGACTATGCCTCGGTTCCTAAGAAGCGTTTCTATTTGATCTGCATGTACTTCTGATCCTCCAACCGCTGGTGGAGTAACGGTAATACTTGCCTTCATTTCATCGTTCGCAATATCTACCAGAATGAGTGCATCAGCAGCAGTTGAATGTTTATATTTTCCTATCGCAATATATTTTTCTTCAGTACCATTTTTTACAAGTTTACTAACCAAGGATTCGTTAACAGACAAGGTGTCGCTACGTTGTAAACGAGATAGTATTTCTTTTGCATCTACAGGTTTACCATCTCCTATAGGTAGAAGCACTTTGAGATGAATGTCTTCTCCAAAATAACGAATATAAAAAAGACCATCTCGATCAATTTTTTCAACTTCTTCTTCAAAGCTATCTTCAAAGAAACTATCTTTCTTGCTCTCTTTTTTACGCTTCGCTGTTGCTGCTTCATTTTCATATACACGCAAAAGCCAGGGTTTTTTTGCAAAACCTAAAACACCGTTATTGCCCTTTTCTAAAATTTCGTATTCTAGTTGTGAGACTCTTGAATCAAGTTGCACTGCGGCATCGGAAAGCGCTTCATCTATGCTATCTGCTCCGACGTCTACATAGCGGATGGCTTGGTTTTGTTCGAGATCGATTTCCATATCATTTCGAATCATATCTAATGTAACCATGCCTTCTCCTAGTTTATTTTTTATTATAATATACCTTTACGCACATTCGTAAGCTTTGCGCGTAATTTATCTTTTGCACTCGCGTGTAATTGCGATATGCGAGATTCACTAACCTCAAGAACCGCACCTATTTCTTTAAGAGTTAAGTCTTCGTGATAATAGAGTATGAGGACGAGTTTTTCTTTTTCAGGTAATTCATGTATTGATTTTGTAATAATCCGACGAATTTCTTCGCGTTCAACAACAACATCAGGATTTAAACTCGGATTCCCTTCTATACTATCCTCGATGGAGAGAGAATCGCTTCCATCGCTTGAAAACCA
>JAAZLA010000044.1 GCA_012799545.1 Treponema sp. | reverse complement strand
TATCTTCGGCGGCCTTGTTTCGTTTTTTCATTTTTTGATAAATCGAGTAAAAATGTTTTGCGCGACTTCGAATTGCAACTTCTATACCATGCTTATTTGCCAGGCTGTAAATTTCTTTTTGTGCCAGTAAAAGATATTCACTTCTCTCTGATTTTTTGAGCGCGACGAGTTGCTTGAGTTGTTGAAACACATCAGGATTGGTGTATTTCAAACTCAAGTCTTCAAGCTCGCTTTTTACGTTTGACATACCCAATCGATTTGCTAAAGGCGCCCAAATGTCGATTACCTCTTGGGCAATTTTTTTTTGCGACTCAGCACTTACTTCTTTGAGATGGCGCATGCGATCGAGACGGTCAGCCATTTTTACAAGGATAATGCGAATATCATCGACCATAGCAAAAAGCATTTTTCTAAAACTTGCAGCCTCTTGCATTGTCTTACTTTTTATTTGCATGCTCGTAATTTTTGCCGTCCCCTTGGTGATATTTAAAACTGTTTTACCAAAAAGACTTTCGATTTCACTTTCACTGACAATATTGAGTTCAAAAATATTGTGAAAAAAAGCTGCGATAATAGAGTCCGCATCGAGTTTGCTTTGCGCTAAAATTTCTGCTACACGATAGGGATGCTCAAAATAGGGCTCGCCCGAAGAACGATGCAGATTTTTTGTTTTTTCAAGTAAATACAAATAGGCTGTTTGTAAACGAGTGCGCTCATCTTTTGAAAAATAATCATAGCTTTTAAAAAAATCATCGAGAGAACTGAGGGCGAGAGGAGTAAAGCAATTTTGCGCTTCTTCGTGATTTTGTGCATTTTTCTTCGTAGCCATGACTAGAATATACACTTTTTGTAATTAAAATACTAGTATTTTAATCATAGTTGTGAGCTATGAAATGGGAGAATTGAGGCGGTAAAATCGAAGTGAAATATGTAGCGAAGTTTCGGTTTATGTAATGAGATTATCTCTTAAAATATATTCTGCAAAAACTTCTAAATCTTCGTGATAGACCAAAGAAATAGCATTGTCATAGGGAGTGGCAGCCAAATTTACAAGTATTGAGGGTACTTTCATCGCCATTTCAAGGGCAAAACCTGCTGCCGGCTGCACATTTAAAGAAGAGCCGAGGATTAATACTAAATCCGTTTCGGGTGGATTATTGACTAAATCATAAAAAGCAGAAGGTAAGCTCTCCCCAAAAAAGGTGATATCTGGTTTAATAATTCCGCCGCAGTTGCAGTATGGTATCAAATCATTTAAAACCCTTTGTTTATAATCGTTTAAGTTGTACGCAGAATGGCAATCTAGACAATGCGCTGACATAAAAGAGCCATGACATTCGAGTACTTTTTTAGACCCAGCGGCTTGATGGAGCATATCGATATTTTGCGTGAGGACAAGGGAGATTTGATTGTTTTTTTCTAGCTCTGCGAGTAGTTTATGACAGTTTGTAGGTTTTGCATGCTGTTCAAGCATATTTTTGGCAAGACTAAAAAATGGTTTGGGATTTTTTTTGAAATACTGGATATCAAATATCGCTTCAGGATAGGGCAAGTCAGTATTTTTACTGAGCAAAGAATAGAGACCATTTTCACTACGAAAATCAAGAATCCCACTACCCGTGCTGATTCCCGCCCCTGTAAACACAAGGATATTTTTCGATTTTTTAATTAATGTAAGAGCTTTGTCGAACATAAGATCCTCCAGGTAGTTTTATGTACCCATAATATTCAAGGTACAGTATAGCACAAATCTCTATTTTTGCAGTCAATTTTTTATTGACAGTTTTTAATGTTGTCCGAAAATAACTCGCTCTTGTCCGGAAAGGTCTTGTAAAATAGCTACTTCTGAAAATCCTCGCTCTCTCAAAATCTGGGCTACTTCTTTTGCATGGTATTCTCCTGCTTCTATGAGAATCCAGCCGTCTTTTTTAAGGTAGTTTTTTGCATCTTTTGCAATCTGGCGAATAAGTCTCAGTCCGTCTTTTCCTCCGTCGAGGGCAAGGCGTGGTTCACTTCGTCCGTCGAGGAGGAGTTCATCGGTAAGTCTGGTGGGAACGTAGGGTGGGTTTGTGAGAATAAAATCGAAGCTTCCTTTTATATTTTGAAAGAGGTTTGAGCGAACGATTTTGATTTGGAGCTTGTCTGAGTTTTTTTGTTTTTTTAAGGACCGGGGGAAAAGTTGTTTTGTGTTTTTTTTTGCAAGTCTAAGAGCTGCAAGGCTTATATCGCTCATAAAAAGTTCGAGGGGAGGGCTGTTTTCTTTTGTTTTGTAAAATTCTTGGGCAAAAGATAGGGCGATGCAGCCGCTTCCGGTGCAAAGGTCGAGGACTCGCAGGCAGCGGGATTTTGCTTGTACTTCTCGACTGCCAATTTTGCGGGATTTTTCCCGAGCGAGTTCTAGGGCTTTTTCAACTAAGATTTCGGTATCTGGTTTGGGGATGAGGACATGGGGGCTTACAAAAAAGCTGAGTCCGTAAAATTCTTTTTTGCCGACAATATAGGCGATGGGAAGTCCTCGGCTTCGTTTTTGAATGAGGGCAAAAAAGCGCTTTATGTCTTTTTGTTTTAACTTTGTTTCATTGTGGGCGAGTAAAAAACTTCGCTCAACTTGTAAAAGTTCTTGGAGTATAACATCGATGTCCAAAAAAAAATCAGGTTTTTGAGCGTAGGGTCCAGCAGTTTTTTTTTGCTTTTCCCAAGCTTCGCTCAATTGTCGATATGCGTTTTGACGTGCTTCTTTTATAGTCATTCGAGTAGCCGCCTGTGTCGATTGTTTTTTACAGGGAGCCTGAATGTTTGAGTTGCTCTTCTTTTGCATAAATACAAAGGGCATCGATCATTTCGTCGAGGTAGCCTTGCATGATGTAGTCGAGTTTGTACAATGTCAAGTTGATGCGGTGATCGGTCAATCGGTTTTGTGGAAAGTTATAGGTTCGAATTCTTTCACTTCGCTCACCGCTTCCGACCATGCTTTTTCGAGCTGCAGAGCGCTCTGCATTTTTTTTGCTTTCCTCAAGCTCAAAGAGCCGCGCTCGTAAAACACGCATTGCCTTTGCCTTATTTTTTATCTGGCTTTTTTCATCTTGCTGAATAACAACTAATCCTGTTGGGATATGGGTGAGGCGAACAGCTGAGTCTGTGGTGTTGACGCTCTGTCCCCCAGGTCCGCCGGCTCGCATAACGTCGACGCGTAGGTCTTCGTTTTTTATTTCTATTTCAGTTTCTTCAGCTTCTGGGAGGACGGCAACGGTAACAGCGCTTGTGTGAATGCGCCCCTGTGCTTCAGTTTCGGGAACACGTTGCACACGATGCACTCCACCCTCGTATCGCATACTGCCGTAGACGTATTTCCCAGAGATAGAAAATGCTATTTCTTTATAGCCACCGACTTCAGTTTCGTTGGCGTTCATGATTTCGTATTTCCAACCCTTCATTTCGCAGTATCGTGTATACATTCTAAAGAGGTCGGCGGCAAAAAGACTGGACTCGTCTCCTCCTGCACCGCCACGGATTTCCATGATAATATTTTTTTCTTCGAGTGGGTCGGGTGGAATTAAAAGCATTTTTAAGGAATCTTCCATCTCTGGAACTTTTTCTTCTAAGCTTTTCAATTCCTCTCTCGCCATTTCTTTCATGTCATGGTCATCTTCTTGGGTAATAATCGCCTTCGCTTCTTCTATGCCGCTGAGAACTGCTTTGTATTTGTCGTAGGCTTCCATGAGGTCTTCGAGGTGGGCATGCTCACGCATAATTTCTCTATATTTTTTTTGGTCTTTTATAAGATTAGCATCTTGTATGAGAATATTTACTTCTTCGTGGCGTTTTGCCAATTCATCTAATTTTTTTCGCATATTTTATACTAGCAAAATGTCAAAAAAATAACAATGCTCTTTTTAGCATAGTTTTTCGCAGTTTTTTGCTATTGATTTATTGATTTTTACTATCGTATGTTTTTTGCCATTCGTTCAAGAGCCAAAAAATACCAGCATCTTGAATTTTAAGTGGCTTTTTACATGTCGGACAGTGAAAGCGTCCTTCATCACTGAGGGTTTCTTTTACACAAGAAATACAATAGGTTTTTTCGCATTCGAGACAACTTCCTGCAGGATATTCATCGGGTGGCTGACAGGTGATACGCAAGCGAGCATTTCCAGAAATTGTTTTGGGGACAAACCATGTTTTTTCGCAAAGCGCGCAAATTATTTTTCGTTGATTTTTTTCCCGTATTTCATTTTGCAGAGAGCGTGTTCGCTCACTTTTTTCTATTGATATCACCTCATCGAGGAGGCTTTCTGCTTGCTTGGTTTTATTTGTAAAAAGATAGAGATGAATAAGGTCTATTAAAAGACTTACTTTCCAGTAGTCAGAAATTGTTTCGTCGAGAGCTTGTTTTAATATTATTTCTGAGCGTACAAAGTCGCCTTTTTTTGCGCTGATACTTGCAAGAATTTGAAAAACTCGAGGCGTTTTTGTTTCGCCTAGAATGTTTGACATAAGGGCATCGGCTTCATTGATACGTTCTAAATCGATACAAAGGGAGGCATAATCGCAGAGGAGGCTTTCATCTCGGGGTTTGAGTGCGAGTGCTTTTTTGTAAAGCTGTTCGGCTTTTTTGTTGTTCGATAAAACAAGATAATAATTTGCAGCGAGGTGAAGGGCATCGCTACGGAAATCTGAACCTGCTCCTGATTGTTTTGCTATTGCTTCTAAAGTTCCGAGTGCTTGTGGGAGTTTGTTTTTTTTCTCCATTATCTTGCAGTAAAGGTCAAGGACAGCAAGTTCTTCTTCAAGGACAGCGAGGCAGGCAAAGATTGTTTCGTATGCTTCGTCCCATTGTTCTGTGGAAAAGAAGATATGTGCTTTTATGTACAGGGACCAGCCGTCATCAGCTTTGATGCGCAAGGCCTCGTTTATGGTTTCAAGGCTTTTTTCTACCTCACCAATGCCTGCATAGAGTTCTGAAAGTTCTCGGTATGCTTCAAGGTTACAATTATTTTCTGTAGGAATAGAGCTATCTTCACCTTGTTTTGCTTTCTTTTTTTCATTTGCGTTTTCTATACAAAACTCTAAGACTTCAATTGCTTTTTTTGTTTCTCCCTCTTCTTTCAAGATGCTTGCGAGCCTAACAAGGGCTTCTTTGTTACAGCAGGTTTTTTCTTTTTGTATGCTCTTGTAGTATTTTTGCAATGTTTTTTTTGCGGTAT
>JAAZLA010000236.1 GCA_012799545.1 Treponema sp. | reverse complement strand
GCGCTCTCTGGTGAAGCACCTGAAATGAAGGATGTTACAAACTGGTATATAAACCTTGCCTCCTTTGCCGATGAATTTGACAAATGGATAACATGGCTTGAAAAAGATCCTGGCACACGAAGTTTTATTACCGCAACAATTAAAGAATTTTTAGCAAAGCCAACTCTCTATGTACGGCAAGAACACGAAGATGAACTCGAAGCTATTCGTCCTCTTTTACCTCCGCACCGCATTAAGGAAGATCCAAGCAAGGCTATTCCCTTGGAATTTAACTCGCTCTCTGAATGCGACAAGGCGGAAGAAATCTTGTTTGAAAAAAACATTCGATTTCGTGCAGGCAAAACACTTACCCCCTTTCGCCTCACAGGCAATATTGAATGGAGTATACAGGCACCGACGATAGATGGTGTGGAAGGTTTAACTTTTTGGGTATGGCCCGAATCGCTTTGGGCTCCCATCTCTTTTACAAAAACCTATCTTGAGTCAATCGGTAAGGATGCGGACGAATGGAAAAAATACTGGTGTTCAAAAGATGCCCTTGTCTATCAGTTTATTGGGGAAGATAATATTTACTTTTACAGTCTTGCACAAGAGGCTATTTTTATGGCACTTCAGGGAGAAAAACCCGAAGCCTTTCCAGCAGATGGTTTTTTACAACCAACACAGCTCATCGCAAACAAACATCTTTTACAAGGTAAAAAAAAGGCTTCATCTTCAGGGGATGAAAAACCCATCATGGCAGAAGACTTACTGAAGTACTATACAAGCGACCAATTGCGAGCCCACTTTTTTGCACTGGGTTTAGGGCTTCGTTCTATAAGCTTTAATCCCAAGCCGCTCAATCCAGATGCAAATCCGCGAGAGAGCGATGCGGTTCTCAAAGAGGGGATGCTTCTAAGCAATGTTACAAACCGTCTTGCGCGATCTTGTTTTTATACCAGTCAAAAATACTTTGACGGAAAGCTTCCCGAAGGCTCCGTAAGTGATGCGGTAAAAAAAGCTTGTGACACTGCCATCCTCGAATACGAGCGGCTTATGTATACGCATGAGTTCCATGCCATCATGATGCTCCTCGATACCTTTATTCGAGATGCAAGTAAGTTTTGGGCAAGTGAGTCAAAAGAGGCGACACAAAAAGCAGAAAAAAAAGTGGGCGAGCATGCAAGCATGGAAGAAAAAATGCAAGCAGAGGCAGACTATATGAAAAGCGTCTTAGTTGACAGCTTTCATTACCTACGAACGATTATAGCCCTACTTCACCCTATAGCTCCCGTCGGTAGCCAAAAAGTCTTCGAATACCTGAAACTCGATGAGTCTTTTTGGTCTTGGGATACAATCTTTGAACCCTTGCATTTTTTCATCGATGAATCACACGTGTTCAAGTTTTTAGAACCACGCGTTGACTTCTTTGAAAAACACGAAACTCAGGTTGGAAAATAAAAAGCCAAGCAGAGAAGCTAAGGCTCGATAAAAAAAGCTACCAAAATCGTGGTAGCTTTTTTTACGCTTATTTTTCAAAATAAAGGAGAAGCGTTTTAAGTAGTTCATGTACATCGATTGGTTTTGTTAAATGGCTATTCATACCACAGGCAAGGGAGCGCGAAACATCTTCTACAAAAGCGTGGGCTGTCATTGCAATAATCGGTATTGTTTTTGCTTGTGGGTGATTAGAAGAGCGAATTTTTTTTGTTGCTTCATAGCCATCAAGAACGGGCATTTGTATATCCATTAGAATTAAATCATAGGGTTTTGCCTCTGTGTTCATAAAAAGACTTAGAGCTTCTTCGCCATTCACCGCTGTATCGATCTCTATTTTATATTTATTAAGTATCGCAGAAATAATTTCAGTGTTCATTTCATTATCTTCTACAACTAAAACTTTTTTCCCCTCAAAACAAAGCTTCTCTTCGATTTGGTCTTTGATTAAATTTGCGCTCTCTTTAGACTCGGATTCTTTCTCAACCGTTTCTATTTCAAAGGGGAGTAAAACAGTAAAGGTACTTCCCTCACCTACTTTGCTTTCAACACGTATAGTACCATCCATAAGGTTTACAATATTTTTTGTAATTGCGAGTCCTAAGCCTGTGCCAGCAACTCTCATATTATTTTGCATGCTTTGACGCTCATAGGGTGAAAAGATTTTTTCAAGAAAAGTGGGAGAAATACCAACACCAGTATCTTGCACTGAAAACTGCATATACACAATGCCGTTTTGAAACTGTTCTTCTTTTATGGAAAAAATAACCTTACCACCTCGAGGGGTAAATTTTATAGCATTCGATAAAAGGTTTGTTAAAACTTGCAACAAGCGTAGTTGATCCCCAAGGAGTTGTTCGTGCGCAACATTTTCTTGTAAAACAACAAAGTCTAGACCAGCAACAGTGGATTCATTATAAAAAAGTGTGCTCAATATATCTATAACATCGCTTAAGACAAAACTTTTTTTTGAAATCTGCAGTTTGCCACTTTCGATCCTCGACATATCTAAAACATCGTTTAATAAAGTCAATAATTGCTTCGCAGCTGTTTCTGCTTTAGCCAAATAATTAATTGCAAGTGGATTTTTTTCTTCCACCTTTGCTAAGGACATATAACCGATAACAGCATTTAAGGGAGAACGTATCTCATGAGAAATACGGGAGGTAAAATTTGTTTTTGCTTCATTTGCCCTCTCAGCACTCATCAAAGCTTCTTGTAACTGTAAATTCTTTTTTATTTCGAGTTTTTCTTTTGAATACTTCGCACGATATAATATGAACACAATTACAATTATAAAAAACAAAATCACAAAGAGCAGGACAATATCCAAGGGCATTTTATTTATTATACTTCCTAAACCAATTTCATTTGATTTATACGCATTTTGAAGAAGAAGAAAGTTTGAATAACTTGCACTCGCATAAAACAAACTTTTATTTAAGACATGAAAGATAACAGGGTCTATATCCTCATGCACAAGAGTACATAAGTCAAAAGATTCATCCATAATTTGAACTGATAAGTTGGAAAACTTTCGTTTCCGTTCAATTTCATAATTTGCAGTAAAGGAGTCTAAAATAGTTTGATCAACTTTTCCCTTACGAAGCGCTTCCAAACAAGCATTTGCATTTTGATAATAGTCAGAGGTCCAAGATGTAAAGGATTTAAAATCTGTAGAATTTAAACTTATGCCTTCAACAACTGCTGTCTTGCCATCTTCTAATTTGGGTTTTCCCTTATATATCAAGGTAAAAGGAAGACTTAAAAAAGGTTCTGTAATCTTATAGCCTTTTTTTTCTGCCTTAGCTAGATTATTTTCACTTAAAGCAACAATATCCACGGCAGTATCACTATACGTTCCCTCATAGACAAAGTCAAAGTCTAAGCCTGTTATGTCAGACACTTTTTTAAACAAGTCAACAATATAGCCACTAAATGATTTCGTTCGTGCATCATAAAATTCATAAGGTTGCCAACGATTTCCGACCAAAACTCTAAGAGGTTTTGCCGCATAAATAGTATCTTGTTCTTCTCTACTCAACACAAACTTAGTAGGAATAGAACGAGGGTGATAACGTTTCATTAAATCGTTTAGAAAATTTGGGTTCACTTCCAAGAGTTTTTCTTGAGCAAAATTCACTCCATTAACGATTGACTGGTCAACAGGAGTGCAAGCAAGATAGCCTTTTCTTGGATCAATTTGTAAAATAGTTTTTGTTTCATCATCGTCTTTATGATTCGGTTCAATGCCAGCTGTTACTCTTCCATCAACAACTGCTTGTCGTATATCATCGTAGGATGCAAAATAATCATAGGAAAAATAGAGTTTGTTTTCTTTTGCAAACTCATCGAGTTTAACCTTATTTATTTCATCAGGACTGAGAGCACCAATTCGCGTATGATTTAAAGCAGAAAGATTATTTCCAGAGAGCAGGCTTTCTTGCTTTACGTATAAAGTAGTATAAGCATAACTCATTTCCATATTGGGGTAAAAAACAAGCTGAGCGCGCTCTTCACTATAACCAAAAGAAGGAATTATATCTATTTCTCCTGACAAAAGCATGGGGTATAAGTTTGCAAAACTTTCTTTTACAAAAACAAGTTTCCAATTATTGTAGAGAGCAATCTTATCTAGATAGTTTCGTGCATAACCACTCTCATTTTCATAATCTTCTTTTGTTATAGAACCTGTTACCTCTAACCATCCAACACGTACTTCTCTTTTTGGTGCTTCTTGTGCAAAAAGAAAACATTGCAAACTAAGGAAAAAACTGAGTAGCATTAAAACTGAGAAACAAGTCCTTTTCTTACGCATCGCTATTCTCCATTTTTTTACTTCCCAAGATAATTATACCACAGAAGTAATAAAATCGTAAAAAAAAAGTGAGCTTTTAAACATTTTTTATTACATTTTTTTTATCCGTGATACAGAAAAATAAAGCCTCCAAATGAACTTAAATGTGTTCTATATACTTCTTTTCACTTCCTTCCTTTGGCT
>JAAZLA010000043.1 GCA_012799545.1 Treponema sp. | reverse complement strand
GATTTATTTCGCTACAAGGGCTTGGCCAAAGGCATTCTTTTCCAAGACAAGCTCCCTTCCCCGCCTCTTGTTTTTCACAAGCCTTGTGATAAAAATTTGCTGTCGGTCCCCCAAGGTCGTGGATATAGCCCTTAAAGTCGGGGTCTTCTGTTAAGATTTTTGCCTCTTTAAGCAAGGACTCTTTACTTCGCGACTGAATTATTCTTCCTGTATGAAAAGCGAGTGAGCAAAAACTACAGGAGCCAAAACAACCACGGCTCGATGTTATACTAAATGCCACTTCTTTTAGGGCTGGAATTCCACCGCTTTTTTCATACACGGGATGCGCCTTACGCGTAAAGGGTAAGTCGTACACAGCATCCATTTCCTCTTGACTGAGGGGAGGAGAAGGAGGATTTTGCACAACAAAGCGTGTATCGCATGGTTCAACAAGAATGCCTGCCGAATAAAAATCATTTTCCTTCATCCGGAGCGCGGTGCTTTTTGCAAAATGTTTTTTATCTTCTTTGAACGAATCAAAAGAAGGCAAATACGAAAGCCTAAGCCCAAGCTTCTTCGCCTCTATTTCATCAATTTTTTTTGAACCTGCATAGACAATGCCGCGTATATTTTTTAGCTCTTCAATCCCACCGCCATGAGCAAGCACTTCTGCAACTTCAAGAAGCGCTTTTTCCGCCATGCCGTATACGATAAGATCGAGCTTTGCATCAAGCAGAATGCTTTTCCGAAACTTTTCCTGCCAATAATCCCAGTGACTCAAACGTCTCAAAGATGCTTCTATACCTCCACCGATGAGAAAAACTTTTTTGAACTTCCGACGAACAGCATTTGCATAGGCAAAGAGTGCACGGTCGGGACGGAATCCCGCTTTTCCCCCAGGGCTATAAAAATCTTGAGAGCGCGGTTTTTTATTTGCGGTATAATGGGCAACCATGGAATCCATATTTCCACTCGATAAGAGAAAGGCAAGGCGAGGGCGCCCTAAAACAGCAATGGATTCAGGGTCAGACATATCTGGCTGAGGAATAATGCCCACCTTGTAGCCCGCTCCTTCCAAAAGCCGAGCAATAAGAGCTGAACCAAAAGAGGGATGGTCAACGTAGGCATCTCCACTGATAAGGATAAAATCAAACTCGTCGATCCCCTGAGAGCGCGCCTCCTCAAGGGAAATAGGCAAAAAATCTTTCATTCTCCAAACACTATAGCACAAAAAACCGACACTTGTCTGTCTTGTCCTACATCTATGCTATTTTTGTAAAAGAAAAACATAATCGTTAAGCCCTACCTTTAAGTGATTTGCAAGAACCAAACATTTTGCTTTGAGTAAAAAAAAGCAAGATATATTTTCATCTTTAAAATTTTATATCAGGAGCTTAAAAAGAAATTTTGCTTGACAAGTGATAAAAGAGAGCTTATCATATTCTTGAAAAGCTTTTCAGAGTGTTAAACTTATAGAAGAAATTTTTTAATATTTTTTTACACCTTTGTTTTTATTGACTTTTCACAAAAACAATCTATAATTTAGCCTAGACTTAAAAAGATTTGAAGGAGGAAAAATGAAAAATCTTAAAGCTATCTTTGTACTTCTTTGTATGACAGTTATTTTAATCTTTAGTTTTGCTTCTTGTAGCAAAGGATCTTCAAAAACGGACACAGACGGAAAACCGACAATTCGTCTTATAACTGATGCAACAGGGGTCGACGATAAATCCTTTAATGCTGCAGCGTGGAGAGGAATTATTGAGTTCTATGGCGACACTTGGGAAAATCAAGCAAATCGCGGAAAACTCTATG
>JAAZLA010000042.1 GCA_012799545.1 Treponema sp. | reverse complement strand
GAACAAATGTACAATAGAGACCTCATGGGTGTTCGCTATACAATATCCGCCGAGGGCTCTGTTCTCAATGCTGCTATTGCAGTAAACAATATTATCAGCTTTGAAAACAATCTTCCACAAATAGATATCTATCAAGCAGAACTTGCTGAAGCCTATGGAAACTTTGAAAAATACATGGGAGAGCTACAAAAAACAGCTCGAACAAAGGAGCTTCAAGAGGGCATTGCTTTTTTAGAAGATGCGATGATGGAATATTTTCGTGAAACGGCTCCTCTTTTAGAAAAGGCACGTGACCCAAATGCACACGACATTCGCGAGTTTAATGCAAATGTTCTCGAACCTATACGTATCAATAAAATTGCTCAAGGAGTTGACGCGCTTATCGGCTACACGATACAACTCGCAGATGAAAGTTATAGGGCGGTAACGCGTTCTGCTCGAAACTCTCTCATTCTCGTTGTAGCGCTACTTATACTGGGACTTATTATCTCTATCACGCTTGCAATCTTCATAATCAGAAGTATAACAAAACCAGTGCGCAAAGTTTTGCAAGCACTATTAGGTGGAACAAGAGAGATTACCTCTTCAAGCCAACAATTGGCGAGCACCTCACAAAGCATTGCAAGTGGTTCTCAAGAACAGGCTGCCTCAGTTGAAGAAACAAGTGCATCTTTAGAAGAACTTGCTTCTATGGTAAAAAATACTCTCGTAAATACAAAAGAGGCTAGTAATCTTGCACAAATTGCAAGTGAAAACAGCAGTCAGGGTTTAGATAAAATGCAAGCGATGATTCAAGCGATGGAAGCTATATCAAAATCTACTGATGAAATAAATGCGGTCATAGATGTTATTGACGACATTGCATTCCAGACAAACATGCTTGCCCTCAATGCAGCGGTTGAAGCTGCCCGTGCAGGCGAAGCTGGTTTAGGCTTTGCTGTTGTCGCTGACGAAGTAAAAAGCCTTGCCAATAGGTCAAGTGAATCTGCAAAAGAAACCGCTCACATGATAAAAGAATCTCTCCATAATGTCGAAATAGGAAGAAATCTCTCTTTTGAAATAGCACAAATGTTTAAAGATATGGCAGAGCAAAATAAAAAGGTATATGAGATAAACAAAGAAATTGAAAGCTCATCTTCTCAACAAAATGAAGGCATATCGCAAGCAAACACAGCGATGCTCCAATTGGATACTGTTGTACAAACAAATGCCGCAGAGGCAGAAGAAACCGCAAGCGCTTCAGAAGAGCTAAACGGACAAGCCTTATCAATTGCGACAGTCGTTAGCTCACTCGAAAAGGTTGTCTATGGCGATGCAGGTGGAAAAGATCAAATAAAAACGCAAAAAACAGAAGAAAAAATCGTACAAAAAACAAGTGTCGCAAAAAAAATAGCGATTACAGAAAAACCAACTACAGCTAAAGCAAAAACACAAGCAGAAGGCGAAACAAAACAAAAAACTGAAATCAAAAACAAGAGCCTAGAAAAACCCAAACCAGCGCCTAAGGCAGAGACAATAAAACATGAAGAGAAAAAAGAAGCAGTAAATCCAGATAGCATTAAAACAAAACATATCATCTCTTTTGAAGATGATGAAGAATACAAAGCAAATCCGCAAGAAGAATAAAAAAAGCAAGATTTACATATCGAGCAAAACACTAAAAGGACGTAGAAAATAGATGGCAAAAAAAACAAAGAAGATTGAAGAAGTAGTATATGAGTTGAGCGACTTACTTTTGCATTTTGACTCAGGGGACCTCATCGGCTTAACTGACATAAGTGTAAAAGCACAGGAACTTTCAAAAGAATGTGAGGGCAAGCCTATTATTCATTGTATTAGTCAAAGCTTAGTCCTACTTATAGAAAAAGAATTTAAAGAAAGCAATTCCGATTTTGTGCGCATCGCGTCCACGGGAGTAGATTATTTTATTGAAGCGAATGAGGCTCTAGAAGCAAAGAAAGAATTTCCCGACTGGAAGAAAAAACGAGTTGCAGACTGGGTGCAATCGATAAACCCCCAAAAAAAAGCCTGTAACAATGATGAAAAAGAAAAGATTTCGGGTGCAAGCAAACTGAGCAAGGCAGAATCGATTATACAGTCGGAACATTTAGCAGGTTTTGTCTCAGATGCAAAAGACCGATTATCTCGCGTTGAAGAGCTTCTTCTTTTACTCGACGAAGATATGGGAAATTTAGATTTTATAAAAGAGCTGTTTAGAATCTTTCACACTATAAAAGGTGAATGTGGATTTTTAAAACTGACGACTCTTGGTTCACTCACACACAATATCGAAAATCTTCTCGACCTCCTTCGCTCGGAAAAAATTTCTGTTACAACCCAAGTTGTAGATTTACTCTTACGTGGTTTAGATTATGCAAAAAACATGCTCCAACAAATAGAAGATAACCAAATCAACATTGAAAACCCTACAATTATAGATAGCTATGTCGCAAGTTTAAACAACTTCACAAATGAAACACGACCGACAATTGGCTCTATAATGATACAAAAGGGGCTCATATCTGAAACTGAAGAGCAAGAAATTCTCAAACAACAAGCAATCAGCGGATTTAAAACACGTTTTGGAGAAATTGCAGTTGAAAATAAATACGTTGACAAAAAAGAAGTAGATGAAATTTTAATACAGCAAAAGCAAAGTCTCCAAACAGATGAAAAACAAGAAGGATATAGCGATCAGGAACAGGCAAAAAAAATCGACAAGGGTGATCCTATAATCAAGGTGCGTGCATCAAAGGTAAACTACCTCGTCGATATGATTGGAGAACTCCTTATTTCACTTGGACAAATCCAAGGAGATATTGCTGGGCTTTCTGAAGTAAAAAAAATATCTCGCACCCTACAACACTCAAGCATGCAACTGCGCACAGAAAGTGTAAAGGTATTATTTATTACCGTGAAACGAATTATACGGGACATATCCTTAAAGCTAAATAAACAAGTGCATGCTCATTTTATAGGAGATGATTTAGAAATAGACAGGCAGCTCATTGAGTCTTTGGAAGAGCCTCTCATGCACCTTATTCGAAATTCCCTTGACCATGGAATAGAAAGCGAAGCAGAGAGGCTGGAAGCTGGGAAGCCTGCAATGGGAGAGCTTACCATCGCTGCAGAAAGACGCGGAAATAATATCGTTATATCCGTAAGTGATGACGGAAAGGGTTTAAACAAAGAAGACATCATTACAAAAGCGGTCGAAAAAGAACTCATAAGCGAAGACGCTATCGAGTCCATGACAGATACCGCTATCTACAACCTTATCTATTTACCTGGATTTTCTACAAAAAAACAAGCTGACTTGCTTTCTGGAAGAGGCGTTGGCATGGACATTATAAAAGAAGCTGTTATTAAATCAAAGGGTAGAATAGACACCTACAGTGAACCTGGGAAAGGCACAACCTTCGACATGGTATTTCCACTAAGCACAGCCATCATAGATGGAATGATCATTCGCACGGGGAAAAATTTATTTATCATACCAATTGCGGTAATTATGGAATCAATAAAAATAAAACCAGAAATGGTAAATACCGTTCGAAGTGGTACACAAGTTCTCAATCTGCGAGACGAAGTTATACCCATGATTAGCCTTGCATCTGTTTTTGACATAAAAGAAGCAGAAAAAGGCGAAATAGCAACCATCGTTGAAAGTAGCAACCGTGAAAAATACGCAATCGTCTCTGATGAAGTATTGTCCAAGAATGAGATTGTTATAAAATCGCTCGGAGCTCGCTTTCGAGACATGAAAGGCATTAGCTCTGGCACTGTTTTAGCGGGCGGAACAATTGGGCTCGTCCTCGATGTAGACCAATTTATACAGCTCGGAATAGAAGAAAGCACAGAAAAATCAGTTGAGGTAGTATGAAAGATAATAAAAAAATAGCACCCCTACTTTTAGCCTTACTGAGTAGCTTGTTCTCAATAGCACTTATATTTCTTCCCGTAAATATACCACTTGGATTTATGGCAGGAATACTTGCCATTGCTATCATCCTACCACAATTTTTATATTTTTTTCTTGCAAAGAAAAACGACATAGAAAAGATTGAACCCGAAATAAGTCATCAAGCCGACTGTAGTCTTGAAGAGCTCAAAATCCTCGAACTCAAAGAAGAGGTCAGCTCTCACATTAAAATGGAAGAAGAATCTTGCAAGGAAATTCATGAGCTTGCCCTGCGCTCTCATATTTTTTCACCTATATTCAAGGAACTCTGTACTTCTATTTCCAAAAACTTAAGTGCAACAACAGAGCCGCTTTCCGATGAATTATTTAAAATAAAAAAAGACATATCCTCCTTTCTACACCATGTAAGCCAATACGAAGACGAGGTAAAAAACCACAAGATGCTCAATCGCGTCTCTTCAGAGTGTTCTAACATACAAGCCGATATGCAAATGCTCGATACAAGTATTCGTGAGGTTTTTGGAAACGTTGAAGAAAACATTATTGATTTACAGGTTGTAAACACCAAAATTGGTACTATAGCAAAAGCAATTACAGAGGTTTCAGAAAAAATCCGTATTTTATCTTTTAATGCTTCTATAGAAGCTGCACGTGCAGGAAAGGCTGGAAGTGGATTTCGCGTTATTGCAAATGAAATAAAAGATCTTTCCGCATTGACCGATACTCATTTGTCTCAAATTTGGGATACCTTAAAAGATACGCAAGGAGTCTTTGACACAATCCGAAGAACAATCAAAGGAAACACAGAAGGCATGTATGAGGTACTCACAGAGCGACAAAGCGGTTTATCAAGTTTTATTGAAGTTCTCAAGGGATATTTTAATAACTTTGCCGATCTCTTCGATAGTGTAAATGAAGTAATCAACTCTCTTTCACACTCTATGGATAAAATTGCACCTGTTGTACAATTGCATGAAATTACGAGCCAAGAAGTTGGTAACATGGAAACAGTTATACAAGATATCTCAAAAGATATAAGTACCGTGTATGATACACTTCCAAATGCGAAACCCTTGTTGTCTGACCAGCTTACATTAAATGAGCAAGCAAAACAGGTTTCAAAAAAAGTGCGCACAAGGCTTACAACAGAGAGAGAGCTAGAGGCTTTAAAAAAAGCTATTTCAAAGGTTGCACCTGATGCAAAAATTGACTTAGGTATGACCACAAAGGCAATTGAATTATTTTAATGTATAGAAAATACTTGTTTGGAGGAACTGTATGAAAAAAATAATGATTGTAGATGATTCTTCGACAATCCGAAATGTTATAAAAAATGCACTTATAGGAAGCTATGAAGTCTGTGAAGCAGACGACGGTGTAAATGCCCTGAAAGTAATTCCGGGAGAAAATCCTATTTCACTCTTTTTACTCGACGTAAATATGCCAAATATGGATGGGTTGACGCTTCTTGAAGAGATACGAAAACTCCCTGAACATACAAAAACACCTATAATAATGCTCACAACTGAGACAAAAGATGAATTTCGGGACAGAGCAAAAAAATCAGGCGCAAATGGCTGGGTTGTAAAACCTGTCGAAGCAGATAAATTACAAGAAGTAGTAAAGCACTTAATTGGCTAGTAAACTTTTTACTAGAAAAAATAAACAGAATATGAATTCATTTTCATAGGCTTTTGGAGGAAACAATGGAAAATACAAGAAAAAAAATGTCCGTCGGTGAACGTTATTTGAGTTTCGTTATTGATAATGAAAATTATTGTATCGATATTTTGAAAGTAAAAGAATTGTTGGGAATGACTACTATTACTCCACTGCCAAAAACGGACAATTTTATAAAAGGCGTTATAAACTTACGCGGACAAATTATACCCATTATAGACTTGCGCTTAAAATTTGGTCTAGAAGAAATTCCGTATACAAAGCAAACAGGGATTATAATTGTGGAAGTAAGCTTTTCTGGGGAAGGCATGCTTATGGGAATTATTGTTGACCGCATTTTGGAAGTTATCAATATAACAGAAGACAATATTTCCAAGATTTCATATCTCAATGCTCGCATAAAGGCGGAATACATTCGCGGCATAGCAAACACCGAAGATGGCATAAAAATTATCCTCGATGTTCTCAAAATTTTGAACTCCGATGAACTTTCTTTAATGAAGGAAACAGTCGCATCCTAAACACCTGAGGTACTGTGCACAATATACAAACGAAACACATTGAAGCGATGAGGAATCTTCTCTTTGAAGAATTCGGCATTCATGTTTCAGATTTAAAAGCGGGAAATATCGTTCCAAAACTCTCAAAACTGCTATTAAATGAAAAATATGAAAATGCCGATGACTTTTTTTTATTTTTAAAAAAAGATTTTTCTGCAGCAAAGATTATCATTGCAAAATATTTTACGACAAATCATACATTTTTCTTTCGGGAAGAAGATCATTTTGATTTTGTACTTAAAGATGTTGTAGAAACAAAAAAAACAAACATCGCTATTTGGTCTGCGGCTTCTTCAACGGGGGAAGAAGCCTACAGTATCGCAATGACCTTGTTGGACAGGGGTATAAAAGACTTTAAAATTCTCGCAAGTGATTTAGATAAAACCGTTCTAAAGCATTTTAATGAGGGAGAATATGGCGAAAGTCGGCTTTCAAAGGTAAGTGAAAAACAAAGAAAAAGATATTTTATTGAAACGAGGACGGGTTTTGTTAGAGTAAAAAATGATTTGCGAAAACATATTTTTATAAAAAACTTAAACCTCATGGATGACTTAGCGTTTGAAAAACAATTTGACTATATTTTTTGTAGAAATGTTTT
>JAAZLA010000235.1 GCA_012799545.1 Treponema sp. | reverse complement strand
TAAAATAAAAGATAAAAAAACAAAAATGAGAACGATAAAACTAGTAATAAATGCTTTATTTTTTTCTACTGATATCATGCAAATGCCTGTAATACAAAACAATGTAATAATAGCATTCTTTTTATATTTATGGTAGACTTTCACGATGATATTAGATAATTTTATTGTTTTTGAAGGAATCGATGGCTCAGGTACTTCCACACAATTATCGCTCATAAAAGAGAGGCATCCTGACAAAAAGCTCTTTTTCACAGCTGAACCAACAAATTCTCCTATCGGTTTATTTATACGAAGTATTTTAAAAGGAGAGCTAGAGATCGCTCCTTCGACGATGGCCTATCTTTTTGCATCAGATAGAAATGAACATCTCTACGGAAGAGAAGGTATCCTTGCCCAAAAAGAAAATGGCTTTATTGTTTTTAGCGATCGATATCTTTTTTCAAGCCTCGCCTATCAAAACCCCATCTGTCCTGAAGGACTCCCAGAAAAACTCAACGAAAATTTCCCGCTTCCCGAGTACCTTTTTTACTTTGACATAGAGCCCGAAGAATCGCTTTCTCGAGTGCATATGCGCGGTGAAACAGAGATATACGAAACACTTTCTATACAAAGACAAACGCAGGCAGAATACAAAAAAATACTGAGTGCGTATAAAGAAAAGAACATTCCTGGTATGCATATTGTAGAAATCGATGCACGTAAGCCGATTGAAGTGGTGTATCAAAAAATTATGGATACATTGGTAAATCTGCCGATATATACTAAGTGAAGTCTATACATTTTTTTGGAAAAAAACGAATATTTCTCATCGCCATCCTTGTTTTTCTGTTTATTCTACCCAGTTTTTCATACTTTGTTACGTATAAGGAGCAGTACTACCGCCTTTTTCACGTGCATTATCAACAATATCCCGATGACATTATGGAAAATATTTACTGGTTGGAAAAGGCTGTTGCTGCAGATTTTTCTAACCCAAAATACGCTCTAACCAAGATCGACGACGAAAAAGACTGGGAAAAATACCGTGCGGTTTTTATGATGCACCTCAATCTAAAACTGATAGAACAACATTTACGACTTGGTGGAAAATACGACAAGGGAAAAGTGTATTTTTACGACGCCCCTTTTAGAGAGGCTCTTTTATTTGAACTTGAGCGAGCAGAAAGCTGTTATCAAGCGGGGCTTTATTACTGGAGGGAAGCAAAACTTTGGGCTGAAAAAGCGAGTGAAAAAAAGTTTTATTTTCTAAACCTATCTGGTATTCAAAACTGGGAAGATGAGAGAGAAAGAATTATAAATGGCAAGCTTAACTATGAAAAAATAATTACGCGTGAACTAAAGCGAATTGCAGAAAACAAAGCCTACTTACTTGCCATGGATGAAAATACTTATTAGACTGTATATATGAAACACGAAACTTTTGACATACACTATCCTCCGATACAGCTTGGATGCGAAAAAACGAGTATACTCTATTTTGATACAATACAAGAACTCACAGAAAAACTCAAAGAAAATACAAGCAATGCTCTCATAGTCACCGATGATGTGGTTTTTCACTTACCAAGCTTAAAAGATTTTTTTGAAAGCATCCCGACAGAGGCTTGTCTCGTTCTTCCTGCCGGTGAAAAATATAAAACAATAGAAACAGTGCTCACTATTTTGGAGCGAGCGATGAAACTTTCATTGACACGAAAATCTTTATTTGTAGGTATAGGTGGTGGTGTCATAACCGATCTCCTTGCCTTTGCTGCCTCTATATTTAAACGTGGCGCTCGCCTTGAGCTTGTTCCAACAACACTCCTCGCAATGGTTGATGCTGCAATTGG
>JAAZLA010000234.1 GCA_012799545.1 Treponema sp. | reverse complement strand
GTATCAATTGGTCGAGGGCTCTTTGCATAAAGGTCGAATAAATAGCAACAACGGGTTTAAGCCCTGCAACAGATAAACCACCTGCAAAGGTTACGGCATGTTGCTCTGCAATGCCTACATCGAAAAAACGGTCGGGATAACGCTTTGCAAATTCTGTTAAGCCCGTCCCTCCCATCATAGCCGCAGTAATTGCGACGATTTTGGGATTTTCTTCAGCAAGCCGCAAAAGTGATTCAGAAAAAGCTTGAGTAAAGGTTAGCCCGGAGTTTGTCTCCTGGCTTCCATCTTCAATGCAAAAGGGTCCCAGTCCATGAAAACAAGTAGGATCGTTTTCTGCAGGACTATATCCTCGCCCTTTTTGAGTAAGCACATGTACAACCACCGGTTTTTTAAGATGCTTTACGCGAGAAAAAACACGCTCGAGCTCCGGTATACTATGCCCATTGAGCGGACCGACATACTCAAAACCAAGATCTGAAAATAAATTATTTGAAAAGACAAGAGCTTTTATAGCGCGCTTCGTGCGAAAAATAAGGCTAGGAAGCCATGAACGTAAGAGCGGTATTTTTTCTATCATGGCATCAAAGTGATTTCGAAAGCTTTGATAGTGACTTGTCATTGTGAGCCGACTTAAATAACGAGAGAGACTTCCTGTGTTTTTATCGATTGACATTTGGTTATCGTTTAACACAACGACGAGATTTTTTCCTATTTGCCCTGCATGGGAGAGCGCTTCCAAGGCCATTCCCCCTGTCAAAGCACCATCGCCTATAAGTGCAATTACCTTGCCGTCAACAGAAAGCATTTTTCTACCTACCAAAAGCCCCAAGGCGCTGGAAATAGAAGTAGAAGAATGGCCAACATTAAAATAATCATGAGAGCTTTCGCTAGGTTTTGTAAAGCCAGATAAGCCACCGGGCATGCGTAAACTGTCAAAATCCTTTAGCCGTCCCGTCAGTATTTTATGCGTATAGGACTGATGCCCAACATCCCAAACAATGGCATCTTTTGGGCTGTCAAAAACCCGATGCAAGGCAAGCGTCAGCTCTACAACACCGAGATTACTTGCAAGATGCCCGCCGTTTTTTCCAACCACGCGAATAATTTCTTGGCGGATTTCTTTTGCGAGGTCTCGCAAGTCGGCATATGAGAGATTTTTTATATCATCTGGAGAATGAATAGACTGAATTTTCGTAGCTCGCTCCTTCGCACTTTAATAAAAAAAGACCCCGGCTTGCTTTAAACAACCTGAGGTCTCTTCTCGCACGATAATCCTTAGAATATCTAAATAAAAGCCACAGTAAAAGACTGCTGCCCTATATGACTATTTATTTTTATGTCGATTTCTTCTAAGCTTCTTTTTTCGTTTATGAGTTGCTATTTTTTTGCGTTTTCGCTTTTTTCCACAAGGCATTGAACAAAACTCCTTTATCTATGTTCTACTATTATGATAAATAATTTAGTTTACGTCAAGTAAAAGAGGCATAAAAATCATTAATTATTGTTTTTATAGCCAAATTATCATCAATAGGAAGAGAAATTGCAGGTGAAAGCGCTTTAAAAAAAACTATTTGTCGTTTTGCATACTGCCGTGTATTTCTTTGTATTTGGCTTTTTACCGCAAGACAGTCCTCGGCGTTAAAGTCAGCAATCGACTTGCCTGAATTATTGCTATGAAGGAAAAATTCTTTATAGCCGATAGCGCTCATGCTCGGATCACTGTCGACCAAGGGATTTTTTCTCTCCGTAGTAAGTGCAACAAGCTCTTCCCAGAGTCCTTTTTCAAACATTCTATCTACACGTTCATTTATGCGCTCGTATATACTATCCCTCTCACGTGTTAGATACAAAACTAAAAAAGCATAGCGATTGCGAAGCTGAGGCGCAAGGGCAAAGGTCGAAAGTTTTTTGCCACTTGTATAATAGACTTCGAGGGCGCGCAAAACCCTATATGAGTCATTTGGATGTAGTTTTTTTGCCCGCTCTGCATCAAGTAAAAAAAGCTCCTTGTACAGAGCCTCAGCTCCTTCATTTTTTAAACGCTTTTGCAAATCGCTCCGAATAGCCTCGTCAACAGCTGGTGTTGGGGGAAGCCCATATAAAAAGTTTTTTATAAAAAAACCTGTTCCACCTGCTATTATTGGTTTTTTACCTCGATTCCAAATATCCAAAACCGCTTGGTCGGCAAGGCGCACAAAGTCTCCACTGCCAAACTCTTCTTTCGGCTCGATTATATCTATGAGATGATGTGGCAGGCAGCTTCTTTCTTCATGCGTCGGTTTTGCTGTCCCAATAGATAATTCCTTGTACACTTGTAAGGAGTCGGCTGAGATTATTTCGTGTTCTGTTTTATTGAAGCTAGATAAAAGAAAATCTGTCTTCCCAGTTGCAGTTGCTGCACAGATAAGAATAACGGGAATTTTTGAGTGTATAAAATTTTGTGATGCTGAAGAATTTCCTTTATTCTTCGATTCGATACTCAACTTCGTTTGTAAAAAGCTGGCGTGCAGCGAGAGAT
>JAAZLA010000041.1 GCA_012799545.1 Treponema sp. | reverse complement strand
TCAATTCGTATTTTAGACAAAACAACGGGTGAAGAAGTGTTTAACTTTCAAAACCTTATCTCGGACTTTGACTATGGCGCAAATTTAACTGAAGCACAATTTTCTTTCCGATGTGATGAGGCAGAACGCTCCTATGTATTCAAGAAGGGTTTTACAAACTTAGACCTTACCATGGAAATTAAACCAGACTGGACAAGTGAAACCTATGTGGTTAAAATGCCCTTTCAAAAATAAATAAAAAGTAAATACTCTAAGAAAACCGCCTTTTTCTTGGCGGTTTTTTTATTTTAAAAGCGCTTAAAAGTGAAAGCGTTTTTTCATTTCATTTTTAAAATCTTTTTCAGAAAAAACATAAAGACCCAGTAGCATTAAAAGAGAGACAAGAAAGGCTGCATAGCCAACCCATACATGGGTCGAAAGTTTTATCAAGCAAAGAAGGGCTGGTATAATTGAAACGAGAAAAGAAGTTAAAAGATAACCTGAAAATTCTTTATACAAGCTCCGTCTTCCTGCTGCAATAAAAACAATTACCAAGGATGAAACAATTGAAAGCGAGGGAACAACAAAGCTTGTTGACCATCTTCTAAAGCCTGTGAAAATATCTATGATTATTGCCAGGGCCGAAAGGAGCAAAAGCTGAATGAGGATTTTTGAACCTGTGTGCATTTTCTTTGAAAAAATAGTTTTAAAGCTTATAAAGGTATAGAACAAACAGCTTGCAAGCAAAAGCGACCACAGAGAGCCCTGTATGTCGAGTGAAAAGATATTTACAAAGATAGCAATACTGCTAAAAGCTATAGTTAAAAAGAAAAGTATCTTCTTTGCTATATCGAGTTTTGAGCTTTTAGGAACCGCATATTCTGGATAAAAATAGCAATCATTTTGCAAGTCAAAATGGCTTAGCTCTCCTTCTGTTCCACAAAGAGGGCAACGTTCTGTTCTTGAAAAAAAATCTACCTTACAGTTTTTACATTTCATAATTTCCCCACTCATTTGCATACACGGTAATATCCAATCCTTCTTTTTTGCTTAAATAGTTTGTAAAAAAATGCACGAGTTCCATATCCGAGATGGACTTAGAAAAACTAATACAGGTGGTATCACCAGTACTTACCATGCTGCAGGAAATCGGACAACGAGGTGTAAGATGTGAAACTACTTCCATGTGCGATATATGCTGTAACATCTGTTCTGGAATAGAAACAATGCCGAGGTTTGAAAGCGTCAGTGTCCTTTTGGTTTCGCTCATCAAAGAAAAACCTGCCTGTATAAATATTTTTTTTATTATCAAAGGAGCAAAGCGCATCCAACGAGTCATGGAAAAACGTGTTGTTCTACGCACTTGTTTTTGCAAATACTGTTTTTGTGTTTTTTCTTTCAGCACCTCATCAACCTTCTGACAGAGTTCTTGCAAGCCGTCATCAGCGGTATATGGAAGCACAATATTTATAACCGAAAAAAAATTGCGAAGTGTTTTTGAGGGAAAGGCTCGTCGCAAATTTACCGGAACCGCAATGCTCACAGGTTTTTTTGTTCTTTTGTATTTTACCTCGGTTTCAAAAAGCGCATGAAAAAGTAATGCGAGTAAATAACCGGTGATAGTCGTGTTGTATTTTTTTGCAAGAGCATACAAGGCTTTGGAAGAAAGTAAAAGGCTGGTAACCTGTATGCCGCCACTAGGAAAAACGCTTCCCTGTAACTTATATGCTTTTTTTTGTTTTTCTATGAGCCGCTCTTTTTTTGAAAGCCCTTTTAAGTCATCATAATAGCGAAAAAAACTATCATCACTTGCATCAAGTTCAGGCAAGCCTTCTTTAGAAATAATCGAGCCATCATTTGGAATTGGAAATCCTTCAAGCTCTAGATAATAATACACAAGGCTTTTCAGAAATTCTATAATTCCTCCACCATCGGAAAGTGCATGAAAAATCTCAACTGAAATGCGTTTATTATAATATAACACACGTAAACTAAAACCTGCATTTTTCATCTTGTTGATATCTTGGCAGGGTGTTTCACTTTCGCTTTCGACAAGGAGTTTTTTAGGATTTATATCAAAATAATTCCAAAAAAAACCACGATGAATCCGCACAAAGAAAAACTCGTATTTTTTTCGAATACTATCTAAGGCTTCTTGCAAGAGCACAGGATTTACTGTTCTATGCAAAACACAAGAAACCCGAAAAACACTCGTTCGGTTACTATTGGCTACATGCGGATAGAGCCGTGCTGCATTATCTAACTTATACCATTTATCCATGCCTAAACCTCGCTATTATCATAGCCTTTTTTTTATTTTAAAGATAGGGAACTTTTTTCTATTCTTTCCATGCAAAAACATAATTTAAGACTTTCAAAGATTGATAAAAGAAGCGCTTAGGGTTATACTAGTTAATATGTCTTCATTTGTTCATTTACACGTTCACACAGATTTTTCTTTACTCGACGGCGCTGCATCTATCTCGCAGCTGGTAGAAAGGGCAAAAGAGCTCAATATGCGCTCGCTTGCTATAACTGACCACGGCAATATGTTTGGTGTTATTCATTTTCAAAAAGCATGTATTGCAAATGGCATAAAACCCATTATCGGATGCGAATTCTATGTTGCCGGAGCATCGCGTTTTGAAAAATCCGGGACAGAGCAAGGAAACAAATACTATCACCTCGTGCTTTTGGCAAAAAACGAAATCGGCTACAGAAATCTCATGGTGCTTTCCTCAAAAGCCTATCTTGAGGGAATGTACTACAAACCGCGTATAGATGAAGAACTTTTAGAAGCATATTCTGAGGGACTTATTTGTTTGTCAGCCTGTATCGCTGGGGAATTACCCCAATTACTTCTAAATGGACAAACAAAGGATGCCGAAGCCTTTGTCGAGCGCTATGCAAAGCTTTTTGGAAAAGATCATTTTTATATAGAATTGCAAGACCATGGCATTGCAGATCAAAAAAAAGTAGCTCCCCTGCTCATCGATATTGCAAAAAAATACAATATCCCCATGGTTGTTACCAATGATGTACACTACACAAGAAAAGAAAATCATGTTGCACACGATATTCTACTCTGTGTCGGTACCAAAAAGCTCCAAAAAGATGTGAATAGAATGCGCTTTGACACCGAAGAATTTTACCTAAAAAGCGAAGAGGAGATGGCAAGGCTTTTTCCTTCTTATCCTGAAATGATAACAAATACCGAAAAAATTGCTGCTATGTGCAATCTAGACATACCGCAGTATTCTGTTACAGAGCTTCCCGATTGTTTACCTGTCTATGAAATTCCAGAAGGTTTTGCTGACGAAAAAGCTTTTTTCAATCACCTCGTCTATAGCGGCTTAGAAAAACGATATGGCAAAATAAGCGATGAAATAAAACAAAAAGCTGACCATGAAATTTCAGTTATCACCTCGATGGGCTTTATCGGTTATTTTTTAATTGTCTGGGACTTTATTAACTGGGCAAAGGAAAATGATATACCTGTAGGTCCTGGTCGTGGTTCTGGTGCAGGCTCCATCGTTGCCTATGCGATGACAATTACCGACATTGACCCCATTCGTTTTAATCTCATCTTTGAGCGCTTTCTCAATCCCGAGCGAATTAGCATGCCTGACTTCGACATAGATATTTGCTTCGAGCGACGTCAAGAAGTTATCGAATATCTTCGCAATAAATACGGCGAGGAACAAGTTGGGCAAATTATCACCTTTGGAAAAATGAAGGCCAAAGCTGTTGTAAAAGATGTCGGCCGCGTTTTAGATATACCACTTTCAGATGTAAATAAAATTACAAAACACATTGCATCATCGGGAAAACTCAAAGACAGTTTTAACATCAATCCCAAAGTAAGTGATTCTGGACAACTTGCTCCTTTTATGCACGAGCCACGCTACAAAGAGCTTTTTGAAAACTCCCTCGTCCTTGAAGGCACAAATAGAAACTCAAGCATTCACGCATCTGGAATCGTTATCGGAAAAACAAAGCTCATCGACTGGGTGCCAATGTACAAAGACTCGCGCACTCCCATAATGGCAACACAATATACCATGGATATTATAGAAGCATGTGGGCTTGTCAAAATGGATATACTCGGCTTAAAAACCCTTACGCTTATCAAACATACAGAACGATTGATACACAAGCGAAAAGGTTTTGAAAACTTCGACGCAAATACCGTCGATGAAAACGATGAAAAAACCTTTGACCTTTTTTGCGATGGAAAAACTGCAGCCATCTTTCAGTTTGAAAGTCCCGGGATGCAAAAAGTCTTAAAGCAAGCACAACCGAGACGTATCGAAGACATCGTTGCTTTAAACGCCTTGTACCGACCTGGCCCCATGCAGTTTATCGACGACTTTGTTGCCGGGAAAAACGACCCCTCAAAGATACACTATCCTGATGCTTCTTTGAAAGATATTCTCGAAGAAACCTATGGCGTCATTGTCTACCAAGAACAGGTTATGCAAGTTGCTCAAAAAATAGCTGGCTATAGTCTTGGACAGGCTGATAATCTGCGACGTGCAATGGGAAAGAAAAAACCAGAAGTAATGGCCTCTGAAAAAGAAAACTTTGTAAAAGGTGCTGTACAGTCTGGCTTTGATGCAAAAAAAGCCGAAGAAATTTTTGAAATCCTCATACCCTTTGCTGGCTACGGTTTTAACAAAAGTCACGCCGCAGCCTATTCAGTGCTTGCCTACAGAACCGCCTACCTCAAAACACATTTCCCACTCGAATTTATTGCAGCAAACCTCACGAACGAAATGTCTTCTACGGACAAGCTCCCTGAATATATAGCAGAGGCAAAAAGCATGGGGCTTGAAGTTAAGGTGCCAAATATAAACAGCTCAGACAAGGTCTTTGACGTAGTTGATGGGGCAATTCAATTTGGCTTACTCGGCATCAAGGGCTTAGG
>JAAZLA010000233.1 GCA_012799545.1 Treponema sp. | reverse complement strand
TATTTGTGTGTTTTTATTGTCTTTCCTTCCAGCTGTTTTTTTTGCGCAGGAGAATTTACCCATAGAGCGCTACGCGATTTATGTTGCATCAAATGATGGGGGAAAAGGCCGTGAAATACTCCGTTATGCTGGAACAGATGCAAATCGTCTTGCACAAACGATGATAGATGTGGGTGGTGTGAAAGTAGAAAACTCAAATATTTTACTTGATCCAAGTAAAAAAGAGCTTGATACATATTTACGTATTTTATCTGAAAAAGTTGTAAAAAATAAAAGTCATACAAAGCGCACGGAGTTTGTCTTCTATTATTCTGGGCATTCTGATGAAAACGCCTTGCTTTTGGGAAATGAGCGCTACGATTATGCTGATCTAAAAGCAAGCATTTCTGCTGTTCCAAGCGATGTGCATGTTGTTATGCTTGATTCCTGTTTTTCGGGAAATTTTATTCGCGCAAAGGGTGGAGAAAAACAAAAATCTTTTTTAGTTGATGATTCAACGGTGGTTCAAGGACATGCCTATCTTTCCTCAAGCTCTGAAAGTGAGTCTTCGCAAGAATCTGATCTTATACAAGCTTCTTTCTTTACACATGCACTGATAACAGGTTTACGAGGTGCGGCTGATAGCTCAGGAGATAATAAGGTGTCGCTTAACGAGCTGTATCATTATGCTTTTAATGAAACACTTTTGCAAACAGAACGAAGCACAATTGGGCCGCAACATCCGTCATATAATATTACCCTTGTTGGCTCAGGGGATCTCATTCTTACTGATATCACCGACTCTGAATCAATTATTGTTTTTCCTGCTGAAATCGAAGGGCGATTTTTTGTGCGAACCTCCGATGGCGTACTTGTATCTGAGGTGAATAAGCAAAGAGGTAGTAAAATGAGTCTTGCTTTAAATCAAGGCTATTATACGATTATTTCTATAATTGGCGGTTTAACGCAGCAAACAAGTGTGAGCTTACGTTCAGGCGTAACCTATTTACTTTCAAGTCGTGATTTTGTTCCAGTGCAAACATTTTCCGGTCGCCCTCGTGGAGGGACAGAGGAAAAACCGGATATCTATACCGATAGATACCCGGATATAAATACAAACCGCAATGAAATAATGCTTATAATTACAAATGCAGCCGGTATTTCCTATAATGTTGACGAAGATAAAACCTTTGTACAAGAATCAGATGCTTGGAATTTTCGCTAAACGCTTCCACAAGTAGACTATTCTTCAGATGATTTTTTTGAAGATACGAGTGGAAATTCTGAAACGCTTGAGTTTTATACGGATAATGTGCTATTCTTATCGATATGAAAGCAAAATATCCTTGTTTTTTTGGCTTTATTTTGGCCCTTAGTTTCACTCTTTTTTCTTGTTCGCATAGTTTAGGTTTTGGCGTTGTGCTTTGGTCACTACCAGAAGAAGGGCTTTCGGACGGCGATATTGTACCTGTATTTATTCGATCAAATATCAATCAAGTCTATGTTATAGGTATTCCCAATTCTGATAAAAAAATAGAGGTGCCGCTTTGGCAAATAAGTGCTCCTGAAAAAAGAGCACAAGCAATAGAGACTGCGAAAAAATATAAGGCCTACAAAAACATCTACGCAAGAGTCAAACTCGATGGTCTTCCCGTGCGTTATGAGGCAACAAATCTTGGGAGACAGGTATATCGATTAAAAGAAGGCGAGATAGTAAAAGTGTTGTTTGCGGGAGAGGGTGCTCCGGTGAATGGTCTTGAAGGGGACTGGCTTCGTGTGCTCATGCAGGATGGAAGCGTGGGCTGGTGTTTTTCATATAATTTAAGTCTTTTTGATGAAACGGATGATAACTATGTCGAAGAAGAAAAAAAAGACGATCGCTTTGAAACTTTTGCAAAAAAAACCTGGTATCCGCAGTCTTATCAAACGATGATTCAAAACGGGCGCATCAACCTTGACGAAATGAAGGTGGACTACGGTTTTAGTATCAATACTGAAACAAAGATTGCAAGTCTTCGCCTAAAAAATATAACAAAGTCTTTTCCCTTTGAAGACGTAGAAAAAAAAGAAGATGATTTATATCAATTAACTGCGACTCCCTTGCTCGTAAGAATCCTGTCTGAAAACCAAATTCAAGTTACACTTGTTGGAGATTTTGGGAAGCAGGAAATTTACGCCTTTTCAACTGTTTCGAGTCCGATTCGGGATATAATTGATGCCGAGAAAAAGCGTCGTTCTTTTTTACTGCAAACAATTATAAATCAAGGTCCGAGTTTTTCAAGTTCCAATTATGGCTTGCTTCAATTTTTAGATGAGGGAAGCTTTGTGTGGACAGGTTACAGCCTTCTCAGCCCAAGCCTTATTCCCTCTGGTGTGGGAAGTCGTGGAAAAGTTTCCATGGATTATTTTATTTCAAATGATTTGAGTTTTTACTATGATGGTGTGCTCAGTTTCCGTTTTGATAGCGATCAAAAAGAAATTGTCTTTTTATACAAGCTAGAAGAAACAGGCTTGCGGATGGAATTTGTGCCAGAAAATCTTATTAGGAATGGTCTGATTTCTAGTCAAAGTCAAAATCCTATAATCCTCTTTTTCTTAAAGTAGGTTGCGATGTCCTTTGTTCAGTTTTCTAAGGTTTCTTTGGCTTTTGGCGACAGAGATATATTGAAAGATGTTTCTATAAACCTCTCTCGCGGTACAAAGGCGGCGCTTGCTGGTGCAAATGGTTCTGGAAAAACAACGCTCATGAAGGTGCTTGCAGGCATTATACATCCTGATTCAGGTGAAAGAGCGGTACAAAAAGAAACACGGATATCGTATTTGCCGCAGTCTGGTATCGTACACAAGGGAAGAAGTCTTGCTGCCGAAGCTGATTCTGCTTTTCAGCGGGGCTATGAACTTGAAGCGGAACTAGAGGCAATCGGAGATGCCCTTGTAAAAAAACCGACAAATACAAAGGTGCTTTTACATCGTCATCAAGAAATTCATGAGGAACTTGAGCAAATGCTTTGGTATAGACGAGATGCACTTGTCGAACAAATTCTTTTGGGTCTTGGTTTTGAGCGAAGTGATTTTTCACGAAGAGTTGAAGAGTTTTCTGGCGGTTGGCAAATGAGAATTGCCCTCGCAAAGGTTTTGTTAGAAGATCCAGATATCCTGCTCCTCGATGAGCCGACGAATTATTTGGATTTGGAGGCACGAAACTGGCTCGAACAATTTTTACAAAATTTTCCCGGAGGTTTTTTACTCGTCAGCCATGACCGTTATTTTTTAGATACAACGGTAAACGAAGTGTATGAAATTTTTTCAGGAAGCTTAAAGCCCTATGCCGGAAATTATTCAAAATATGAAAAACAGCGTGAAGTAGAAATAGAAGGACTTTTGGCGCGCTATGCACAACAACAGGAAGAAATAAAAAAACTCGAAGATTTTATTCGCCGTTTTGGAGCAAAGGCAACGAAGGCTGCACAGGCACAAGAGCGTCAAAAAATGCTCGACAAAATGGAACGCATAGAGATACCTGAAAATCTAAAGCAGATACGATTCCGCTTTCCTCCTGCCCCGCATTCTGGACAGATTGTTCTTGATTTAGAGGGCATTGGAAAAACCTATGATGGAGAAAAATGGATTCTAAAAGAACTTTCTCTCGTCATTGAAAAAGGAGAGCGCTTCGTTATTGCGGGAAGAAATGGTGCAGGAAAAACCACACTATTGCGTATTTTAAGTGGGGAAGATGCAAACTTTGAGGGAAGCTTTCGATTGGGTTCGGGTGTAAACATCGGGTATTTTTCACAGGATAATGCAGAAAAAATATGCGGTGAAAAAAGTATTTTGGAAAGCCTTGAAGAAGAATGTCCGCTCGACCTTGTTCCAAAGGCAAGGGATTTACTCGCATCCTTTTTATTTCGGGGAGATGACGTATACAAAAGTCTCGATGTGCTTTCCGGTGGAGAAAAAAGTCGACTTGCACTTTTGCGGTTATTGCTCAAGCCTGTAAACCTGCTGATTTTGGATGAACCGACAAACCACCTTGATTTGCATTCGAAGGATGTGCTTTTAAGTGCTTTGAGTGATTTTGGTGGAACAATTCTTTTTGTGTCGCACGATAGAGGCTTTATAGAAAGCCTTGCTACAAAGGTGCTGGAATTAAAAGAAGGAAAACAACGGGTCTTTCCTGGAGATTATCGCTACTATCTAGAAAAAATAGAAGCAGAAAATACCTTGTCTGAAAACTATGTGCAGCAAAAAAAAGGCGAAGATAAAGCGCAGGGAAAGATAGAAAGCAAAGAAGAAAAAAATCCAGGGCAACTATCTTGGGAAGAATCCAAAAGACGCCGCTCCGAAATGCGGAAACTAGAAAAAGACTTAGAAATACTTTTAGAAAAAATAGCTTCGTTTGAAGAGCAACTTGCTGTCCTACACGAAAATCTTTCAAAACCAGAAGTATATATGGATGGAGATAAAAGTAAAAAAATACAAGAAGAAATAACTGCTATTGAAAAAAAACTGGAAGATGCGCATCTTGTCTGGGAAGACCTTGAGATAAAACGAGAGAGCCTGTTATAGAAAATCTGCATTAAAAAAAATAGAGATAGATAAGGCGGGCAAAATTCTCTCTGTCTTTCGATAGGCAAGATTTGTATGTACTTTAAAACAATTAGCTTGTAAAATAGACCATTATAGGGGGCTTTATTTTGTGGATTGAGCAACTTTCAAGTGTAAGCCTTATATTGCTAACGCTTTGCATTATGCTTTTTTCTGGCTTTTTATTAACACGAGTTACTAAAAAATTGCGCTTACCAAATGTAACAGGTTATATTTTAGCAGGGGTTTTAATTGGACCGAGTGTCTTCAATATAATTCCAAAGCAAATGATTTCAAACATGGGTTTTATAAGCGATATTGCACTTACCTTTATCGCCTTTAGTGTGGGGCGTTTTTTTAAAAAAGAAAAACTTAAAAAGACGGGACCAGAAGTATTGCTTATTACTCTTTTTGAATCACTCTTTGCCGGTATTGTTGTAACTATTGTTATGTTTTTTGTTTTCCGGCTTAGTTTTGCCTTTTCTCTTTTGCTTGGAGCTATCGCCACCGCGACTGCTCCGGCGAGTACTATTGTAACAATTCGGCAATATGGGGCACGAGGTAAGTTTGTAAACACGCTTTTACAAGTTGTGGCCCTTGATGATGCTGTCTGCCTCATTGTGTTTAGCATTGCAACAGCTCTTGTAGGGCATGAGGGAGGGCAAGTTGCATCGATACAATCTATCTTGTTGACGGTTTTGTATAATGTCTTATCAGTTGGTTTGGGTTTTGTATGCGGTTTTATTTTAAGCCGTCTTATGACACCTGATCGAAGTGAAGATAACCGGCTTATTTTAACGCTTGCTTTATTATTAGGAATAGCAGGTCTTTGTGCTATTGTGCACGTTTCTCCCTTACTTGCGTGTATGGCTTTTGGAATGGGCTATATTAATCTTACAAAAGATAAGGTTTTGTATGAACAAGTTGAAAAGTTTTCACCACCTATTTTATCGCTTTTTTTTATAGTCTCTGGAATGAACTTAGATTTAACATCTTTTACTACCTACGGCTTGATAGGGCTTACTTATTTCTTTGTAAGAATTTTAGGCAAATACTTCGGTGCTTTTTTAGGTTGTGCGGTAGCAGGCACGTCGCATAAAATTAGAAATTATCTTGGCTTTGCACTTGTTCCACAAGCAGGTGTAGCGATAGGGCTTGCTTTTTTGGGTCAAAGATTGTTACCCGAAGATTCGGGTATGATGCTTTTATCGATTATTTTATCTTCTTCAGTGCTTTATGAACTGGTAGGGCCTGCGAGTGCAAAATTTGCCTTACATCGATCTGGCGCAATAGCGAAGGGACAAAAAAAGAAACGAAAAAAAGAAAATACTTAAAATCTGTTCTTATTCAGATAGTATTT
>JAAZLA010000232.1 GCA_012799545.1 Treponema sp. | reverse complement strand
TATTGTATACTAAGGTATTTTTTAGTGCTAAAAGGATTTTCACCATTCATTGTACAACTAAAAACACTCAGTAAAAAGAGATTGAGTAAAATGATTTTATATTTTTGTTTTACATTTTTACTTTTCACACCATAATCCTTTCATTTATACAAATACCCACCATAATTATACGTTTAATAATGAGTTTTGTAAAGGATTTTATTCTAGTATAAAAAATATAAAAGCTTATATTATCGTATCAAGGGCATCTATGATCGCAGAGTCATATAAATGACTGCTGTTTTTCAATTCGGTAATAGCTGCTTCTTTATCAAAAATGCCTCGGTAGTTTCTACGAGAAATAAGCGATATAAAGCTTTCTACCACACGAATAATCCGTGCGATAAGCGGAATATTTTCGCCACTAGCTCCAGTAGGATAGCCACTACCATCCATGTTTTCGTGATGCATGAGAGCAGCATCTAAAAATACTGGCAGATATTTTTCTGGTATAAAGTCAAAGCTTTCTGTTGCTTGTTTCACGTGGCTTCGTATTTCGTATTTTTCTTCGGTGCTTAAGCTTTCTTTCGTAAAGATTTCAGGGTCTATTTTAAGGAAGCCTGCATCGTAAACCATTGCTGCACAAAAATAAAGCATAGAGTCATAGGTTGAACAGGAAAGCTGATGAGATATTTTATATACCAACTCTGCTACATTTTTCGAATTGTTTTTTCGTCCCGTTACACGATCTATATCTTCACCTACTGCCTCGCACTTTAATGCAAGGTCTTGCAACTCAAGCCGCTCCTCTTCAGTAAGTTCCGGACGTGGCAAAGAAGCCTGTGTTCCCCCAATGCGACCGTTTGAAGCAGCATCTCCAAAGGAGTCAACAAAACTGCCCAAGCTCAAACGTTCACTCGGATTTCGAGCTATTTGAGAAACCATTTGCAAGGTTGCCTCAAACTGCTCCTGTTGTTTTTTAGCGTTTTTTGTTGAAATACGGACGATAATCATCATCACAACAAACAATACAAAGAAAAGCACAACAACAGCAATTATAATCAATAAAACAAAGGTTTTATTGACTCCATCTCGCTCATTACTTAGATTTAATGCCTTCTCATACAATTCTTTTTGTGTTTCAAGAAACTCTTTATCTCTGTATAATTTTTCTTTTTCAGCACTTTCTCGTGCATCCTCCAAAGCTTTTTCCAATGCATGCAACTCAGCCTTCGTTCTTTCTAATTGTATCTTATATTCAACCGCATCACGTAAATCAAGTACGGTTGACACAGTCGTTTCCAAATTTGTATTTTGAGATTCGAGCGTATTTAAGGTACGAACAAGGCGAGTCACCCTATCTGATGAAATAGCAGGGAATTCAGCGAGCCTATCTTTAACTACCTGGAACTCAGAAAAATTGTTCGTAACCCGCATGTGATTTAGATAATCATAGTAGATAAGTTCAGCGAGCACTTCAACATTTCGCGGAGTCTTGTCCGCATCATACTGACCATATACATAATTTATATAGCTAAAAGCCTTCGCATAATCCTTTTCGGAATAACTCGTATTGGCTGCAGCTAAATATCGATCTACAAGGGAGCTTTGTGCGTTAAGAGAGAAAATAGCACAAAAGAAAATAACAATAAAAGCACTTTTTTTAATCATTATTCCAAACTCCAATACTTAGATTTATTTTTGCATGGTTTTGAAAGCCATTAGACGTATAAAAAAAACTATCCTCGAGACCAATAATCAAACCAACATCCGCTTTTTTTAAATCGGCAAAACGAATAAAAAAGTTTAGCCCGGCAGAAAGACCTGGTCCGATTTCCGCATTATAAAGATGGGCTAAATGATAGTCAACATTCAAACCAAAAAGAAAGGCTTCTGTGCCAATATCTTTTAAAGCGATTCCAGCAGTCGGTGTTAAAAATTGTTTTGGCAAAAAGCTTTCTTCTCCGAGATAAGATAAAAACCCAACAACGCCGACACG
>JAAZLA010000040.1 GCA_012799545.1 Treponema sp. | reverse complement strand
TTTATAAGACATCTATACTTGTATGAAAATAATTATTGTAAATAATTATGGAGGAGTATTATAATTCTAACAAAAGGCATAAAGGCTTTATACACAAATTTAAAAAAAGCACCCTTTGTTTTGGTTTTTTTTTGTTTTATAGCGCACCTTCTTTTTTTACCTATTTTTTTCTATTTCAAAGCTTTTACACTCTTTTATACAAGTATTCTTAGTATACTTGCCTATCTCTGTATTATGCGTTTTTTTAAATCAATAGGTGAGCTGTATACAGTTATTTTTACTTATTTTTTAGTCCTATTCTATTGCTTTACATTTCTTTTTAGTATGAAAGCAAGTGCTGGAATAGAATACTTTACCCTTGGTTCTATTGCCCTCCTTTTTTTATTTACCTACAACATTCGGCATCCAAAATGGTTTTATCCTGTATTTGCAACACCAGGTCTTGTATTAACAATACTCATTTCCTTACATAAAACTCCTGAAATGCTTCCCTCCGATCCAAAACTCTACTTTTATCACAAAATATATACCGCCTTCATCATTTCATTTGTTTTCTTTTACATCTCTTTTAAACTCGAAAAAGAAATTTCTGAAGCGCGAGAAAAGACAAAGAACAATGAAAAACAACTCATTTACATTGCAAATCACGATCCGCTAACAGGACTCATAAATCGGCGTCGCATTTGGGAGCATTTTCAAATCTATAAAGATAGAAAAGATTTATATAATTCAGACTATTCCATCGCTATTTTTGATATAGACGATTTTAAAAAAATTAATGACCAACACGGACATGACTGCGGAGACACAGTACTACAAATTATTTCAACACTCATAAAAACAATAATACAAAAAAACATAAAATTTGCCCGATGGGGTGGAGAGGAATTTATCCTCTTATTTCCATACGCAAATCCACAAGTAATAGAAATACTCGAAAACATTCGAATCGCAATCGAAAACCATGTATTTGAATACAAAGATACAAAGTTAAGCATAACAATAAGCTTCGGTGCTGCAAATTCTAAAAAATATGACTCTATAAATGCAATTATCATGGAGGCTGATAGATTCCTTTATAAAGGCAAAAAACAAGGAAAAAATCAAGTTGTCTATGACCCGCTCTGTTTTAGCAGCGAAGCCCTATTGCAAATCGTCTAAATCTGTTCAGCCGCTCTGTTGAAACTCCTTCATCTTTTTATTACAATTGAACAGAGAGTAAATAAAAAACAGCTAAACGAGCCACGTTTTATTCATTTTAGACTTTAGAAAAGGGGTTATATTTATATGAAAGCATTAGAAAAAAATTCTGCATGGAAAGGACGAAGAGGTCCTGTTGTCCTCGTCATTATGGACGGTGTCGGTTATGGAAAACATGAAGAAGGAGATGCGGTTTTAGCATCTCGCATGGCACACCTCGACAATTTTAAAAAAATAGGTTTTAGCACAAAACTTAAAGCTCACGGTACCGCTGTCGGTCTTCCATCAGATGATGATATGGGAAACTCCGAAGTTGGACACAATGCCATTGGCTGTGGAAGAGTTTTCGCGCAAGGCGCCAAGCTTGTTTCAAACTCTCTTAAAACAGGAGCTATGTTTGAAGGCGAAACATGGAAAAAGCT
>JAAZLA010000231.1 GCA_012799545.1 Treponema sp. | reverse complement strand
GGATTTTTTCCTTGACGCTTTCTCGAGATTCTGAGCCACCCCTACTTGTTGCAACTTCGGTAGTGAAAAAAAACTTAAAAGGCAAGATGCCCCAATCGCAGGCGAGGTATTTATTGTTTGCAATGCGAGAAATAGTTGACTCGCTCACTTCGATCTCATCTGCAAGGTCTTTCATGCGCAAGGGTTTTAAGTAGGCTGGGGAACCTTTTTGAAAAAATTCTTTTTGTATTTGTAAGATAAGGCGGGCAACTTTTACAATCGTAATCGTTCTTTGTGCCAAAACATTTAGAAACCAGGATGCATCTTGTACCGCTTCTTTTACAAAACGCTCTTCGTCTTTTTTCGATTTTTCTTTTGTTTTATCAAGGCGAAAGTTTTCAAAACTCTTTGAAATAGCAAGTTCAGGAAGCACGCCGCGTAAAAGCTCTATGACAAAATCCTCGCCACTTTCATCTTTTTCATCCGCTGTTGCCCTGCGAATTTTAATATCTGGGATAACATAGCTTGCTTGACTGAGAGAAAAATCTCGAGCTGGATGTGGGTCAAGGTTTTTTATAAAATCAAGCGCTTCTTCAAGCTCCTTTACTTCAAGATTTTGAAAAAGCGGTTCACCTAAAGCATTGAGTTTTTTGGTAATTAAAGTCGGTCGAAATGGCGTAAAAACACGAGTGAAAACATCTGGCTCAAGCTTGAGCAAGGCAATGACAAGGGGTGTCGAGTCGGCTTGGGAGAGGGCTTGCACGAGAAGGCTTTCTTGCACTCCAGAAGTTGCAAGTCCCACTGGTTCAAAGTGCTGTATGAGGGCAAGAATTTTTTCCAAATGTTTGGGAATAGCGCCTGCAAAAAGCTCGTCAAAATCTACTAAATGGAAGCCCTCATCGCTAAGATTATTGATAATGCGCTTTGCACTTTCCTTTTCTTCATCACTTAATTTGTGAAAAGAAAGTTGGGATAAAAGATGTTCTTTGAGAGATTTTTGCTTTGACGGAAGGCTTTCTAAAAAAGCTTGGTATTCATCTGACTGTGATGACGGGCTCCCTTCTTTTTTTTGTCGCGGTTGCACATCCTTATAGCTACTTTCTTTTATTATTTCCAAGGCAGGATTTTTTTCAACTTCTTCATAAATCCTATCGATGAGTTCTTCCGTCGACAAAGCCATCATCGATATGGACTGTATCATCTGCGGTGTCATGCTGAGAGAAAGTTGTTGTCTTGTCTGTAGTTGAAAGCCTTGCTTCATACTGCATAGTATAGCATATTTTTTTTTGTTTCGATATAATACGCACATGAGTAAAAAGAAAAATCTGCAAAAATATGGGATAGCTATCCCAAGCATTTTATTGCCAAAAGATAAATCAAAGTTAAAAAGCTGGTCGGTTATTGCCTGTGACCAATACACACAAGATGCCGCATACTGGCAAAATGTTGAAAACTTCGTTGGAGATGCTCCTTCAAGCTTACATATAACACTTCCTGAAATATACCTAAATGCAAGCGACAAAAACGAACGCAT
>JAAZLA010000230.1 GCA_012799545.1 Treponema sp. | reverse complement strand
CTTCTTGTAAAATTATCTGTTTTTTCGTAAGATGAGTTTATGGAATTTACACAAGAAACAATTGATGCACTTCAGGTAGATGAAGTAGCTATTATGAATCGTATTGCAAAAGAGCTTTCTATTAAGCTTGGACAGGTGAGCGCTGTTATTTCGCTTGTAAAAGAGGGTAGCACTATCCCTTTTATATCCCGATATCGAAAAGAGCAACATGGCTCGCTCGACGAATTGCAGGTTCGCGAATGCGATTCTTTCTTTAAATCCTATTCAAACCTAGAAGAAAGACGAATAGAAATTATCAAGGGTGTTTTTGCTCAAGGAAAATTGACAGAGCATTTGCACAAGGCAATTGTTGAAGCAAAAACTCTAACAGAGCTTGAAGATCTTTGGGCTCCCTTTAAGAAAAAAAGAAAAACTCGTGGCATGGTGGCGCAAGAGAAGGGCCTAGAACCGCTTGCTGACTTGATGCTCACGCTCGACACTGAAGCAATAGAAAAAGAAGCAGAAAAATTTGTCGTAATCGAAGCAGAAACAGATGAACTTAAGGTACCGACAGTAAAAGATGCGCTCGATGGCGCAAAAGATATCCTTGCGGAAAGGGCATCGCAAGAAACAGAAAACCGTAGCGCAATAAAGACTTTTTATTTACGAACAGGAAAAATAAAGGTAAAGGGCCTTGGCGATGAGGCAAAGGAAAAAACCTCTGTTTATAAAATGTACTGGGATTATGAAGAGCCGCTCAATGAAATAAAGGCGCATAGAATTCTCGCTATCAATCGTGGAGAAAAAGAAGGAGAGCTTGAGGTTGAGTATGATTTAGACGTCGATGGCGCAATCGGTGTTTTGAAGTCTCGCTATGTAACATATAATAGCTATCACGATGAGGCAATAGAAGACTCACTCGTTCGGCTTTTGTCGCCTGCGGTGCTTCGAGAAATAAAAAGCGATTTAAGTGAAGGAGCTGACGACCATGGCATTGGAATTTTTAGCGAAAACCTAAAAAATCTTCTTATGCAGCAGCCGATTAAAGGTACTCGCGTCCTTGGCATTGACCCTGGTATTCGAACAGGAACAAAGTGCGCAGCCCTTGATGAAACAGGAAAATACCTCGGAGATTTTTTAATACATCAAGTGACAGCCCCAGAAAAAGCTGCCTTTGCAATAAAAAAAGCGATAAAGGAATATAATGTACAACTCGTTGCAGTTGGAAACGGCACGGGTTCTCGGGAGGTGCAAGAAATTGTTTCTGCTGTTTTAAGTGAACACTATCCCGATGTCTTGTATACCGTTGTTGATGAAGACGGAGCCTCCGTCTATTCTGCAAGTGATATCGCCCGTGAAGAATTTCCCGACCTCGACTTGACGATTCGTGGCGCTATATCGATTGGAAGAAGGCTGCAAGACCCGCTTGCTGAGCTTGTAAAAATAGACCCAAAATCCATTGGGGTGGGCTTGTATCAGCATGACTTAAACCAAAAAAAACTTTCCGAAATGCTCGACAATGTTGTCTCCTCAGTCGTAAATCAAGTTGGAGTAAACTTAAACACTGCATCGGCATCTCTTTTAAAATATGTTTCAGGTATAAATAACTCCCTTGCAAAAAAAATTGTTGCGCATCGTGAAACAACGGGAAAAATTGTAAGCCGAGAAGACTTAAAAAAAGTGAGCGGTATGGGTGAAAAAACTTTTGAACAATGTGCAGGTTTTTTGAAAATCCCCGAAAGCGCCGATCCCCTCGATAATACCTGGGTGCATCCAGAAAATTATGCTGCTGCACGAGAGCTGCTTCCCCTTGTAAAAAAAGGTAGCGAGTTGGACAGCCCTACAAAGAAAGAACTTAAAGAAAAATTTAATCTTGGCGAAACAACCATTGTTGATATTGTAGAAGAGTTACAAAAACCAAACCGAGACCCGCGAGAAGGCTATCCTAAACCTATTATGCAAAAAGGCGTCCTCTCTTTTGAGGACCTAAAAGAAGGTATGAAGGTTACCGGGAAAATAAAAAATGTCGTTGACTTTGGCGCCTTTGTTGACTTGGGCATTAAAGAAACAGCCTTATTGCATATTTCAGAATTGAGCGACTCCTTTGTCGAAGACCCCATGTCCATTCTCAAAGTTGGCGATATTAAGGAATGCACGATAATTGGGCTGGATATAGACCGAAAACGTATTTCATTGTCCCTAAAGTCTGATGCAGGAAGTAGGGGCAGTGGGCAGGCAACATCTCCACGTGATGCAAATAAAACTCGCGAAGGAAGCGGCGTAAAAAAAGTGGTACGCGTAAATCGCTCAGATGCCCCTTCTAAAAACAAAGAACGACAAGACAATAGACAATTTGCAGGCAATGATGAAGGTACAAGCTACAATCCATTTGCCGCACTCTTAACAAAGAAGTAAGAGAAAACTATTGATATGAAAAGCTCCTATAGCGATTGCTCGGGAGCTTTTTTTATTTTGCAGTTTTTCCCCACTCGTTAAATATATTTTTTTAGTTCGCGATGTTCGTTCATCTTCAACCTTGAGCCGACAAAGTAGCTTCCGAACATCATCGTGCTTGTATCAATTGCGGTTGCAAAAGATCCCAAGACAAAGGCCATTGGTT
>JAAZLA010000229.1 GCA_012799545.1 Treponema sp. | reverse complement strand
TTAGCCAACTATCGGACTTGAACCGATTACCTGCACGTTACGAGGGTGCTGCTCTGCCAGGTGAGCTAAGTTGGCAAAAATCTTGTGGAGACAAGCTCCTGTGAATATCTAACTATAAAAAATTTTGCGCAAAAGGTCAATTATATAGACGGTTAATGTCTTTGGTGTGCGCGTGAATCAACGTGGCGTTTTATATCTACAATATTTGCGACAATCATGTGGTTATCGTAAATTTCTATGCGGCGTTTTTCGACAAAGCGTGAGAGTTCTTCTTTAACCACTTCTATGGGAAGACCTGCCCAGTGTGATAAGTCCTGTAAGGTTAAATTGAATCTTCGTGAACGATCTGCCATGTTTGGAGAGGGGTTCATTTCGTCAAACATTAAAAAGACATCTAAGATACGCGCCGAGGTGTCGTGAATAACAAGGGTTTTGAGCCTTCTTTTCTGGTCATATATTCGTTTGCAAAAAAGTTTCAAAAGCACAAGGGCTATTTGTGGGTTTCCAGTTATCAATACTTCAAAGTTTTCTTTATTGAACTCAAGTACTTCTACGGGTTCTATGCTCATACAGGTTGCCGAGCGTGGTGAGTTTTCCAAAATAGCCATTTCACCAAAAAATTCTCCCGGCATGAGAATGTCGAGGTTTTTTCGAGCGGCATTTACGCATTTTACAAGTTGCACTCGACCAGATTGAATAAGATAAAAAGTATCTCCTGGTTCAAACTCTGCAATAATTACGGTATTTGCCTCGTATTTTTTAGCAAAGCGACTAAAAGCGGGAAGTGAAAATTGTTTTAAAGCTGCACCTGTATTTGTCGGTTGAAAACTTTCTTGTGAAGTTTTTTTCCTGGAAGCTTGTAAGTCGAGCCTTTTTTTCGATGCTGTATACAGCGTTGCTACAGTGTCTTTTAAGTCCGACTGCGGAAAGCGTGTGAGAAATTTTAAGCAGACATCGCAACAGGGTTTGTAGCTTTCTTCGTCATAAAAACTTTGGGCAACTCCAAGCATTCCTTTTTCTTGACTAATATCTTCTATACTATGTAGGACGGATTCAGTTTTTTTATGTAAATTACGTAATTGATTTGAAAAAACGCGTAGCATTTTTAGAATAATCTGTTTATTATTGCTAAACATTGCTTCAAATTCAGGGACGGTAAGAGAAATAACGAGAGATTCTGTAACAACGGTTGCGGTTTCTTCTCGTGGGAAATGTCCAAGAGCAGATTTAACGCCAAAAAACTCTCCCTGGCGAATATATTCGGTTACGGGGACATTTGTTTCTATATCGATACTGGTGAGAATGACACTTCCCTTCTGTAGGATAAAAATACGGTCATCTTTATCGCCTGAGAAGTAAATTATTGATCCCTTTGTGTAATTCATTGCCTTTGGCATACTTTCCTCATTTTTACTTAGCAATTCTATACAATACTATAACACAAAAAGTATATTTGTGCTATATTTTTTTTATGATTGATTTACATACGCATAGTACCGCTTCTGATGGAACTTTTTCGCCACGCGATTTGTTGTATTATGCAAAAGAACAAGGGCTTTCTGTTTTGGCGCTCACCGATCACGATACTATCGATGGTATCGATGAGGCAAGAGAGGCTGCAATGGACCTTGATATTTGTTTTATTCCTGGAGTTGAGCTCAATATTAACTGGGCAACGGGTGAGTTTCATTTGCTTGGTTTAGGTTTGCAGGAAAATTTTGATGCACTTCAAGAGGAACTCGTCCTTTTGCAAGAGTCACGAATGAACCGAAACAAGGATATTATTGATTTGATGCAAAAAGCTGGGTTTCCTATTGATTTCGATACGGTTTCAAGAATGTTTGAAACAAATAGTCTCGGTCGACCGCATATTGCGCAGTATTTGGTTTCAATAAAAAAAGCAAAAAATGTCCAAGATGCCTTCGATCGTTACATCGGAAAGGGACGGCCTTTTTATATCGGTAGAAAGGGGCTCGATTTAGATAGGGCGATTGAAGTGATAAAGGAAACAAAGGGTGTCCCTGTTTTAGCGCATCCTATGTCTTTGTATGTATCTTGGGGAAAACTTGGTCCCGTTTTACACGATTTACATGAGCGCGGAATAGAAGGCTTGGAGGCTTGGCATCCGGGTGCTCGCATGGGTGAAT
>JAAZLA010000228.1 GCA_012799545.1 Treponema sp. | reverse complement strand
TCTTCTTTACTCAACCTTGACCCAATTAGTAAACTCTACAATAGAAGGTGGTTTGATTCAAAAATAAATGAATTTACTAAAGTTACTGCAAAACACATGGCACTTTTTATACTTGAGGTTACCGGCTTACAGTTTATAAAAACAACACTTGGACAAATACACAGCGAACAAGTCATTGTTTTAGCTGGAGAAATAATATCATCATTCTTTCCAGAAAATACGACAATAGCGCGCATCTCTTTTGAATCCTTTGCCGTCATCATAGAAGATATAAGCGAAATGGAAACCGAAGCCCTTGCTAAAAATTTTGAAACCTTTATGGCCAAACATAATAATAGCACAAACACAAAAAACGTACTTATTTCCTATGGTTACGCCCATCATTCAGAGGGAATCATAAATATGGAAACTATGTTTGTAAATGCAAATAGCTTTTTACATTTGAGTACCTTGACGCAGTATGAACGAGCAAAACATTTTTACTTAACGCATTTTGTAAAAACAATAGAACAGAAAGCATCAAATAGAGAAGCTTCAAAGCACTGCAAAAAAATCTTAGTAAATGAATTCTCTCGCCTCCTCAATCTTACATCTTACAAAAGGAAAAAGTTACATCAACTCAGTCGCCTGTACGACATTGGAGAAATAGGCTTACCTGAACATATTTTTCAAAAAAAGGAAACCCTCAGTGAAATGGAATGGAGCATTGTTCGATCGCATACGATGATTGGAGAAAAACTGCTCACGGAATTTCCAGAATACAAGGGCATAGCAAACTTTGTTCTTTATCATCACGAAAACTGGGATGGAAGTGGCTATCCGTATGGCTTATTTAAAGAAGCGATTCCTTTAGAAAGTAGAATTATTAGAATCATTGACTCAATTGTTGCAATGGCTCATGACTTACCCTATAGAAAAAAAATTGCTTGCGAACAACTTATCAAAGAACTTAAAAAAGGAGCCGGTAAAGAATATGACCCAAATCTTGTTTCTTTAATTCTCCCTTTTTTAGATAAAAACAAAGAGCTTATTAAAACCTGTCCTTGATTTTAATCTTTACGAATTGTATAATGGCAATCAATTTACTTTCAATTTACGGGAGCTTACATGGAAAAAGAACGTATAATTCAAAAAGCAGAAGAATACTTACAAGAAGAAAGAGATAGCTATTTTAAAAGTGAAATAGAAAAACTTCTCAAAGAAGAAAACTATATAGAACTTGAAGATCGATTTTATCAATCTTTAGAGTTTGGCACAGGTGGCTTACGTGGAATTATCGGTGGTGGTACAAATCGCATAAACACTCACGTTATCCATAAAGTAACACAAGGTTTAGCAAACTATTGTATAAAAGTTCTTCCCGAAAAAGCAAAAAAGAAAGAGCTAAAAGCCGTTATTGCCTATGATTCTAGGCGCTTTTCGGATGTTTTTGCTGAGGCTACCGCCCTCATCTTCGCCGCAAATGGCTTTACAACATACTTATTTTCAAGCCTTCGCCCTACTCCAGAGCTTTCTTTCGCTATTCGCGAACTTGCCTGCGACACAGGCGTCGTTGTTACTGCAAGCCATAATCCTCCTGAGTACAATGGTTATAAGGCCTATTGGAACGATGGCTCCCAAGTAACAGAGCCACATGACCTCGGTATTATAGAAGAAGTAAACACTGTTAGCGATATAAAATATATCACACGAGTAGAAGCAATAGCAAATGGCTCTTTAGTTATTATTGACAAAGAGATAGATGAACCCTACTGGGCAATGGTAAAATCAAAACTCTTTAGACCAGAACTTATTAAAGAAAAAGCAAAAGAAGTTAAGATTGTATATACACCGCTCCATGGAACGGGGGCAATGCATGTTGAAAAAGTCTTAGGCGACCTTGGCTTAGAAGTAATCACTGTGCCAGAACAAAGAGAACCTGATGGAAACTTTCCGACTTTAGAAAAACCAAATCCAGAAGAAGCTGCTGCATTAAAAATGGCAATCGATCTTGCAAAAAAAGAAAAAGCTGATATTGTAATGGCAACAGACCCGGATGCAGACCGTTTTGGTATTGCGGTACCAGGAAAAGATGCAGACTTTGTTCTCATAACGGGAAATCAAATCGGTGTTCTCCTCGCAGATTATATTATTGTCTCTCGAAAAGAGCTGGGACTCATGCCAGAAAATCCCGCCATTATTCGATCGATTGTAACCTCAAGCTTTGTTGACCGCATTGCAAAAGCAAATGACGTTTATCTTGCAGAATGTTTAACTGGCTTTAAGTGGATTGCTTCGGTTATGAGCGACTTTGAAAAAACAAAATCTCACAACTATATCTTTGGCTTTGAAGAAAGCTATGGCTATAACATAGAAACCGAAGTGCGCGATAAAGACGGCATTTCAGCTGCAGCGCTTTGTGCAGAAATGACTCTTTACTGGAGAAGTAAGGGCATAAGCATCCTCGATAGACTCGAACAACTCTACGAAACATATGGCTACCACGAAGACTTTGCTATTTCAAAAACCTTCCTCGGTTCTTCTGGCGC
>JAAZLA010000227.1 GCA_012799545.1 Treponema sp. | reverse complement strand
TGCCTGCACCGGTTCTTTCTCGTAGGGCTTTTACATCTTGTGCTTTTATTTCCATCTATTTTTTTCTCCTGTTATTTATATAAATCTTCTTCATCAACTAAACTTTCTTCTTTAGATTCAGTTTCAGATTCTTTTTTTTCTTCTTTTACATCTTCTTCAGAAGGGCTATAGTTTTTAAAATCTACAATTTCCTCTTCTTCTGGTTCTTTTGCTGCATCTGTTTCAATTTCTTCATCATCGTTAAGATCTTCAATAATGCGTAAGCCTGTTTCATTATCTGCTTCTATTACTGCGTTTGCGATGACTGAGATAAATAATGTTATAGCTCGAATTGCATCGTCATTCCCAGGAATAGGGTAGTCAATGCCTTCAGGATTACAGTTTGTGTCAACAACTGCAACAATAGGGATACCCATTTTTTTTGCTTCGGCAACAGCAATTGCTTCCTTATGTGTATCGATAATGAAAATAATGCCAGGCAATTCTTTCATATCTTTAATACCACCAAGGTTTTTTTCGAGTTTTTCTTTTTCTTTTAATATGCCAGAAATTTCTTTTTTGGTAAGATTTGCAAAAGTACCGTCGACTTCCATTTTTTCAAGTTTTTTAAGTCTTAAAATGGATTTTTTGATAGTTGAAAAGTTTGTAAGCATTCCTCCAAGCCAGCGGTTATTGACATAAAACATACCGCAACGTTCTGCTTCTTTTGCGATTGCTTGTTGTGCTTGCTTTTTTGTACCAATAAATAATACCGGTTTACCTGCGGAGGTAACTTTTCGTACAGCTTCATACGCTGCCTTAATCTCTACAATTGTTTTTTGTAGATCAATAATATGTATCCCATTTCTTTCTGCAAAGATGTATTTTTTCATACGGGGATCCCAACGTTTTACTTGATGTCCAAAGTGTACGCCTGACTCAAGTAAATTCTTCATGGTTACTACTGCCATGAACCACTCCTTCACCGGAACAAAGTAAATTGCTTTGCTCCTACCATTCTCTATATCTCGATACAAGCTATTTTATTCGTCTTATTGACAAGAAAATAAATTGCACGGAAAATCTAAGAAAAAGCGAATCGCACCCAGCAAATTGCCTTTTCTCGCACAAAAACATCCTATATTTTTTAGTCTTTTATATACGGATATCCTTGTTCTTTAAGTATGTCATAAAACTCAAAAAGAGGCAAGCCGACAACGGAGGTGAATGAGCCTTCTATTTTCTCTATAAAACAGGAAGCTAAACCTTGTATCCTATAGCCCCCTGCAACTCCGTGCCATTCACCGGTGTTAATATACCAGTCGATTTCTTTTGTGCTCAGTTTAGAAAAAAGCAGTTTTGTTTTGTTTATTCTTGTAGAAAGATAATTGAGTTTACCATTAAAAAATGCAATAGCTGAAATAATTTCTTGTTTTTTTCCAGAAAAGTCTTTTAAAAAGCTCCTAGCCTCTTCTTGATTATTTGGTTTACCATAGATTTTCCCATCTAAAGTTATCAAAGTATCCGCGGATAAAATCCATGGTATAGTTTGTCCTTGTGGC
>JAAZLA010000226.1 GCA_012799545.1 Treponema sp. | reverse complement strand
TATGCAGAAAAATGTCCACAAAATACCATTATAAAAATAGCATTTCCTCGAAAAAATGACTTTAAATTTTTGGCTTTTTGGTATACTATTAAAAATATAATGTCAAAAAAGAATAACGAGAATTAAATGGGTATCATTCATGTCAGCTTTGTATTACATTGGCAATACAAGCAAAAAGGTACTGTTGATATAGAAAAAACATACCAAAACACATATAAAAAACTACTCACGTTCTTATACACAAACCCAAAGTTTCATTTTACCTTTTATTTTTATGGACCCTATCTTGAATGGCTCAATAAAAACCATAAAGAGGCTGTAGATATTCTTTCAGAGCTCTCAAGTAGAAAACAGGTTGAGTTTTTAACTGGTGGTTATTACGAACCGCTTTTACCGCTTATTTTACCAGCTGATCGTGTTGGACAAATTGAACTTTTAACTACAAATCTACGAAAATATTTTGGAAAAAAACCCCGTGGCATTTTTATTCCCTATAGTGTTTGGGAACCGAGTCTTATTTCGAGCTTTAGAACATCTGGATTGGACTATATTTTTTTAGATTCGGAGCTTTTTTCTGAGAAAAAAGAGTTTTTACCTACGCCAAAATTTATGGAAGATTTAGGAAAGCTCATAACGCTCATACCACTGCATTTTCCATTTACTACAAAAGAACTACCAAGTCCTGAAAGCTTTTTTAAGTCGCTTTTTAATGATGCAGATAAAACTGAAGATTCTTTTATATCTATAGCTGTTTCCCCTTCACAGTTGGCTGAGTTAGTAAAAACGTCTTGGCTAGAAAAATTTCTTAACCTTTGTAACGAAAGTGAAAATATAGAAATTACTGTTCCTCAAGCCTATCTTAAAACAAATACTGTTTTTGAAAAACAATACATATATCCTGCAACTTCTTCAAAGTTTGTCCCCTACGACACAAAGTCTATCAACTCAATACGAGAGTTTTTATATGAAAAACCACAAGCGCAAAGTCTTTATGCTCGTATGATGTATGTGAACTCACAAATTATGCAATATCGTGGTGACAGCTCACGAAAAAAAACTGCAAAACAATATCTCTGGCAAGCACAGGGGCAGAGTGCGTATTTTTTACTCGATGACGAATACATAAAAGACTATTTTAATGCAAAAGAAGAAGCCTATAGACATTTGCTCATGGCAGAAAAAATGGTTCGTGAAGCGCCCGATACCAGTATCAATGAAATTGTAACGAGTTTTGATTACGACATGGATGGAAAAAAAGAATACCTCTTTTTAAATGCAGATTTTAATGCATTTATAAGCCTCTCTGGTGGTATCTTATACGAGCTTGATTTACTTATAAATAATAAAAACTATTGCAATACTATTTTGAGAAATAAGGCAAATGACGGAGTCCAAGACTTTTATCAAAAAAAAATGTTTGTTGACCACCTCATTGAGGAAGAGGAGTTTAAAAAATACTTAGTTGACGCCAGTCAATCATCTGCTGTATTTCCCCTTATCAATTATACCGAAACAAAGTTTGATGTACATAAAAAAGAACTCTATTTACAAGCACAGGTTTTATTTGGCTTGTTTCAGCAGCC
>JAAZLA010000225.1 GCA_012799545.1 Treponema sp. | reverse complement strand
TTTTTACACTATCGAGTAAAAAAAACAAAGCAAAATAATTGACAAAGAAGGCAACTTTATTGCATTATATAGAAGGAGGCATGTATGTCTAGAAAAAAAGTACTTATAATGGGTGCAGCAGGCCGAGATTTCCACAATTTCAACACCTACTACAGAAATAATCCAGAGTATGAGGTTGTTGCATTTACCGCAACACAAATCCCCGACATTGACGGGAGAAAATATCCTGCAGAGCTTGCAGGAGCCGATTTATATCCGAACGGAATTCCTATCTACAATGAGTCTGAACTTGCACGGCTTATTACAGAATTGGCGGTTCAAGAAGTTGTCTTCGCCTATAGTGATGTAACTTATCAATACATTATGAACCGGAGCGCAATGGTAAATGCCTTGGGTGCCGACTTTATTTTAATGGGCTATGACCGAACAAAAATCAAATCGACAAAGCCAGTTATTTCCATCTGTGCGGTTCGTACCGGTTGTGGAAAAAGCCAGACAACTCGCTTTATCTATGATATATTTAAAAAAATGGGAAAAAAAGTTGTTGCGATTCGACATCCCATGCCCTATGGCGATCTTGTTGCTCAAAAAGTGCAACGTTTTGCAGAGCTTTCTGACTTAGAAAAACACAAATGTACCATAGAAGAAATGGAAGAATACGAACCACATATCATCGCGGGAAATGTAATTTATTCAGGTGTTGATTATGAGGCCATTATTCGCGCGGCAGAAAAAGATGCAGACGGTGAGCCTGATGTTATTTTGTGGGATGGCGGGAATAACGACTTTCCGTTTTATGACTCTGACTTAAAAATCGTTATCGTCGATCCGCTACGACCAGGGCATGAGGTTTCGTATTATCCCGGTGAAGTAAATCTTTGCATGGCAGATATTATCGTTATAAATAAAATGGATAGCGCAAAGCCAGAGGATATAGCAACAGTAAAGGCCAATTGTCAACGGCTTAATCCAAAGGCGCTCATCATAGAAGCCGACAGCGCACTCACGGTAGATGGCTACATAAAAGGCAAGAAAGTTTTGATCGTGGAAGATGGTCCTACCCTCACCCATGGGGAAATGAAAATAGGGGCAGCAAGTGTCGCCGCTGAGCGTTTTGGCGTTGCAGAAATTGTTGACCCAAAACCACATGCTGTTAGAAAAATTGCTTCAACCTATGAAAAATATCCCAACATAGGCAAGGGTATTTTACCTGCGATGGGCTATAGCGATGCACAAAAAAAAGATTTGGAGACAACAATCAATAAAATCGAGGCTGACCTTGTATTGAGCGGTACTCCTATCGATTTAGGGCGAGTCGTCAAAGTCAACAAACCAATAATAAATGTTGCTTACGAACTTGCTCCACGTGGAGATGGCGCAAAGCTACTTGAAGAAAGACTCGTCAAAAAACTCTTTGGCTAAAGAAAGCAAATATTAAAACTGGGCAACTTTTATTTCAAATCGTTGCCCTTTTTTTGTCAAAAAATTTTTGCTTGTATTATCTTTATACTTGCTGTTATAATGAACACAAGAATATCTAAGAGTCCTATACTAAAAAAAACAGCCCTCGTCTGCAGCATCGTTTTTTGCTTAGCTCTGGTATTGAACTCTTTTCGGCAGGGAAAAATGAATAAACCTTTTATTATAATCATTGCTTGTATATCTTTCTTTTGTATGCAAGCCAGTCTCAATGCAATAGGGGGCCTCGACCCGAGCAAAAATTATTTTAACACCTTTAATACAGGTCAAAAGTATGTCGACTTAAACGGTGAAGAAGTTCTCATAAAACATAGCAAAGTAAAAGAACTCGAATCTACCTTTGATGAACACGATTTTTCTATTTTAACCTTCGATTCTCGACTTCTCATCTACGAAAACACAAAAAAACCGATAGTTTTTCCTTTGTTCGTCTCAACCTTTATTGGCGGTGGAGCTGGCTCGCTCATACAAAACAATCTTCCCTTTTTTAGCCTCAGTTTTATTATAGATATTGTTGGCGTAAGTGTTTTTGCGGCAGGTGCTCTAAGCTTAGCGGTACTTCTTCCCTCCATTATTATTGTTCCATTTTTGGAGTCACCAGATTGGTTTATTGCAACAATGAATACCAGTTTGATTGCAGTAGGAGTTGGCGCCGGAACTTTAGCAATAAACCGAGTAGCCCAGATTATTTCAGTAATCGCCTACGGAAATGCTTACAATAAAGCACTCCGAAAAGGTTTAGGGCTAGAAAAGGACCTAAGCGATGCCTTTGCGGTAGAAAACATAGCTTTTTATCCTATTATACAGCCCGAAATTTCTCAAACTTTTGGTTTTAGCCAGATAAAAACACAATATGGAATTGGATGCAAAATACAAATATAAAACCATGATATTCGAGCCTCCAAAGCCTCTTTTATCCCCTTTCCACTATACTTTTTTTCTCTTTTATAGTATATTAAAACAGTAGGAAATAGTAAAATGTTTCCATCAATTACTATAAAGAAAAGACTATGGAGGTTTTTTATGACAACAAAAACATATCAATTGGAAACTCTTTCCTGCCCTTCTTGCGTTGCCAAAATTGAAGGCATGCTCAAAAAAACAAAGGGCATCAGTGAAAGTGAAGTTTTATTTAACACCTCTCGAGTGCGGGCTTCCTTTGATGAAGCAGAACTAAGCTCAGATCAAATAAAGAAAAACATCGCCGACCTCGGTTTTGTTGTATTAAACGAAAAGTAAAACGCTTTCTCTTCTCGCTTATTTTATAGCGAGGGGAGTTTTGCTTTTAAAAATTAAACCTTCCCATTATTTTTAGGAGACTCAATATGGCATCTTTTATTTCGCTTGTTCTAGGTAGAAGTGGCTCAAAGAAAGGGCGGCTTATACTTTCTGGAATTGTAAGCCTCGTCGCCCTCGGTTTTAAAATTGCACTCAAGGATAATCACGAAAACGGCTACCA
>JAAZLA010000224.1 GCA_012799545.1 Treponema sp. | reverse complement strand
TGAAAAAGTTTTTTCGAGTATTCGTCTCCAATACCTTGATAAAAACTTAAGCATTGACTTTGCACTTAGCTTAAATGGTTTAGAATACGCTCTTTTTTCGCGTATACAAAACCTCATTGGTGAAAATGAAAAAAAAGTCTATCTCCTTCTTGCAAATGATCACGCATTGGAAAACTATTCATTTTTTCTCAGTTTGCTCATTGAAGAAGGTTTTATTCCCATCGATGTAGAAACTCATGGGATAGATAGGCTCGATGAAACTATTCCATTGATTCTTATCGGATCTAATGAAAATATAAACGATAAAACGCCGTATATAGAATCATTTATTATGCGAGGAGGGGCAGCCCTTTTTTTTCTGTCAAAGACAAAAATCGCCTTCGATAGTGACTGGACCGGCAAAACAAAAAATCAGGACGCGCTCTTAGAAATGCTCGACTACTGGGGTTTTGAAATACAAGACGGACTTCTCATCGACTTGGAAAATAAGGCAGAATTAGCTATGCAAAATCTAGAGGACGATGGGATTGAAACAATAGACTACGCCCTCTGGCAAAAAATAGAAAAAAACAATATCGAAAATCCTCTCATAGATGCTGTCAAAAGTTTGGACTTTTTTTGGCCAAGTCCCATGAAAATCCACTCGAGCGAAAACCAAAAAATTCAAGCTCTTTTTCTATCGAGTGAACACAGCCTTGTGCAAAATGCCGATGAAGAAGGTTTTTTTGTAACCGACCCCTTCGCCCTCGCATCCTATCGTTATGAAAATCAACTACGAGAGCAATTTGTCTTGGCAGCTCTCGGTGAAGGCAGCTTCCCCGGCTATTATAGTAGTGGAAAATCGAAGCCAACACATCTCATAGTTGTTCCCGACGAAGTTTGTATTTCGAATGCTATGGGAAATATCGATTTTCTCACCTTTGTTACCAATTGTCTCCTCTATGTTACAGGAGATGAGTCGCTCATAGGCTTAAAAAATAAAACGCAAGCAGAATCATATTTTATCGCGGATATAGAAAGGATGCCAGGAAAAACACGTTTAGAAAAAACAGCCTCTTTTTATGCAGTCCTTGGACTTTTTCCATTTGCAGTTATCGGGCTTGGCATTTTTATCTACAGAAAAAAGAGATAGATATGGATACTAAAAAACTACAAAAACTATTACTCATACTTATTTTTCTTTTATCGATAGGACCTATCATCGTTTTTTTACAAGGGTTTCAAGAAGAAAAAAAAATCCTGCTTCTTAGCCCCAAAATTCTTGAGACAGCGGACAATATTGTCATCACAGAAAATACTGGCTCTAAAAAAGAAAGTCTCAGTTTTATAAAAAAAGATTTTTGGTATCTGAGGGCAGGGGAGAGGCAAAATATCGAAGTACCAGTAAGTAAGCAATTTACAGAATTTTTAAGAATCTTGAGTGAAGAAAAAAAAGTTCGGCTTATTTCAACAAAAATAAAAGACTGGGAAAAATACCGGCTGCGCGATTTTGAAGCAGATACAATTGAAATAAAAAACAATACAAGCAATCTAGCAAAACTCTATTTTGGAATGCAAAATGCTGCCAACGAGATATATTTTCGTGGAGAAAAATCTTCTGTCTATCGAGGAAAAAATCCTGTTTTATTTTTTACAAAGGAAAAAACACTCGAAAGCCAGCTCACTTCATGGACCGATACAAAATGGTTACCTAGCTATCTTGGACTATCAAGAAATTCCATTCAGCGGCTGTCCATAGAAATTG
>JAAZLA010000008.1 GCA_012799545.1 Treponema sp. | reverse complement strand
CCAAAATGCGGTATTTGGTTCAAGGTAGTGCACAGGATTAGGTATGGGCTCCGTTCTATATGTTGGATCGTAGTCGCCATTTCCTCCTTTTTCTGCATAACTTTGTTTTGCGTATAAAATAGTATCGTGGCGTAGCTCTGCCCAAGCTCCATGGGCTGCATTGAGGGCTTTTATATTCCATGCAGGGCTTTCTGTAAAATAAAAACCCGCTCCCTGCTCAAAGTTTGCAAGGTTTTTTATAGTATACAAAACCGCGTTATAATAGGAGCGATTCCAAAAACTTTCATCTTGCTCATCAAACATTTTTTCAAAGTCGCTCAGTGTTTTTTTTAGTCCTTCGCCGTATACGGGATGGTTAAACTCTGCTTCTAAAAAATATTCAGCTGTTTTAGAACCAAAGGCATTCATGATATCAAGTCCCGTTACTAGAGTTCTGTCTTGTAATCTCGGACTTGATATATTATTGTGCACAAAGCTGTCAAGGGTAAATCGCTGTCCAAAAAGCCTCCAACCCATAGGAGGCTTTCTATCTTCGCCCTCGCTCGGTCCGTAAAAAACAGAGGAGCCGGCTATAGCAGGTGCTTCTAGCTGATTATGCGCTTCTTTCATAAAATCTACTATGTTTTTTTTATCGCTTATAAATGCGTTAAAATCACTGCCTTTTAGGCTTTCCCAAAGAGGCATTACTTCATCGATCCCAAGATCATCAGACATACCGATGAGCTGGGTAACTGGATCAAATAAATTTTTCCATTCGGTATACAGATTTTTATTATTCAAAACTATATCGTTAATGAGGAGGGCAACCGGCGCAAGTAGAAAAGTAAGTTCTTCTGCATTGGAGCTTTGTAAACCTCCTATAGGATACACCCCTGCATCATCAGCGGCAAGGAGAAAATGACTCCTTCCAAACCACATCATTGCCTTAAAATATGCCGCTAAAACACCGTTTTTTGTATAATGCCCGCGAGCCTTATACTGAGAAAAATCTTCGAGATATGTTATTTTTTCACCATCTTTTTCAAAACCAAGTATATTTGACTCAGCAAATCCCCCCGCCTCTTCCATAAGAGCAATTTCTGCCCCTACTTCATCTGGGAAAGACGCGAGCACAAGGTCTCTATCAACATCTACATAGCTTGGTTCTGGTTCAATTCTTCCATAATCATCTTTTACTCGCTTTTTTTCAGGTGCAAGCAGCAGAAGGGCTTCAGCTGTTTTGAAAAAAAGAAGCGCTTTTTCTTTTGCTATTAGTTCAGCTTCACCCACTGCTTGTCTTGCCTCAAGGTCTTTTATAAAATTTTGGCATAAAAGAAGCAATCTTGGATAAAAATATTCTTCTTCTATATGTTGCAAAATTCTGTCAAAAACAAGATGGCTTGCATGAGCAGCAAGGTCGGTTGTTACAAAAATAGGCTGAAATTTCTTGCGATACAACGCGTCATAAAGCGAAATCATGTCATCAGGTTTTTCTGCATAAAGGCTATATTCTGAAGGATCTACTCTTTGAATTAAAAGTCGATGTGTTTCAAGCATTTTTGCAATATCTGAGTCCAAATAAGAGTAGCCACTGATAGGATAAAACATATCAGGTCGCCCCTGACTTAGGTAAAGCATGGAAGAGATGCGATTGTCTTCATTCGAATCACCGAGACCGTATAAATCTGCACCAAAAACAATTCCTCTCTGCCCCTCCCATTCGGTTTTATAAAAATAATTCCAATGTTCCTGAAATTTGAACATGCCTTCTCTGTCCGATCTTATATCGCTACAGCGTTCACCTATAGGTATAATGCTGCCAAAGGGAAGAGGAATTCCTGATCCAAGTGTTTCTACATCCTCAATTTTTGAAACACTTTCAACTGGGTAAAAAGTACAGGTTCTACTACCGACAACAGCTGTTTTACCTGTTGGAATACCCCAATCAGGGAGTTCTTGAAATAAAAGTGCATCTTGAAGGTGTTTTTCGTGTGCTTTTGCTAGAATTCTTGAAGAAGGAAAATCTATGTCAGTTATAAGAATGTCAAATTTAGGCTTCTCATATTTTACCGAGACCTTAGGAACTTGAATTATCTCTTTTATTTCGCTTGTTTGTTCCAAAACGATGCTGCTATCATCTACATCTTTTTTTTCACAGCTCGTGAATACTAAAAATACTGCTGCAAAAATTGAAATAAAAAAAAGAACATTTTTCTTCATCTAAAACTCTCCTTAATGTAAATAAACAGACAGATCATAAGTGCTGCCCTCTTGAGATCTTATTTTTTAAGTGTGCTTAAAAAATCTCAGTAGTCTCTTCGCTATAGGGAAAAAAAATCTACTTGCGTTATAACTGTTTTATTATAGTATAAAGCATAAAAACAGGCTGTCAAGGAAAAAAAAAGCTGTGCATCAAATGACACACAGCTTTAATCGGGAGCGACGGGACTCGAACCCGCGGTCTCCGGCGTGACAGGCCAGCGCGATAACCAGCTTCGCTACGCCCCCTTGCATTATTGACTATAGCTAAATATTAAAATTGTGTCAAGAGGAAAAAGGCTAAAAATAATTTTACAGTTTGACTGTTTTTAAAAAAAATGCTACTACTTATACTATGAAAACAGAACTTATTAAAGATATTTTAGTCTCATCTCCAGATAAACGAGAAATTTGCGTACAAGGTTGGGTGCGTACAAAGCGCGATTCAAAAAACCTCTGTTTTATTCAAGTAAATGATGGCTCTTG
>JAAZLA010000223.1 GCA_012799545.1 Treponema sp. | reverse complement strand
TTTGCAACAGAAAGTTGCGGAGCAACCATAGAGCCTACCATCATATTCAATTGAGTAATTGTTCCAGAAATAGGAGATTTTATTTGCCCAAGAGCATAAGACATACCTGGTCGACTTGCATCTACCAAGGCGATAACTTCGTCCTTTTCAACATAGTCGCCAACAGCAACCTTTACTTCGATAAGTTTTCCTTGCACCTCTGGGTTAATATCTAAACTCGTTGTAGCGATAACATCGCCGCCAAACTCCAAGTAGTTTTCTATCTTATCGCGTTCAGTTCTAAAAACAGAAACTGCATAAACCATTTCGCTCTCGGTCTTTGCTACTTGCCCTGTTTCTTCTTTTGAAGAACAAGATAGAAAAACAAAGGCTATTATTAGAATCATAAATAGTCTCATATATTTCATTGTTAAACCACCTTAAAAAGATATACCTATAGCCTTTTCTAAATCCAAAAGACCTATGCTATAATTAAATTTTTCACTCAATACACCAAGTTCTGCTTGCAAAAGACTGGTCTCCGCATCCTTTAAGTCAAGGTATTCGAGAAGTCCTGCATTATAGGCTTCTTCTGACAGGCGCAAAGCTTTCCGAGCGATTTCTTCGTTTAGCTTCATCACCTCAATTGCTGCCCGTGTTTTTTCTAGCCTCTGTATGATATTTCGTATATCAATTTCTGACATATGCAAGGCTTGCTTTTTTGAAAGCTCCAATTTTTCAATCGTGTCCCTTGTCTTTTTAATATTTTGCCCCATGCCAGAAAAAGGCAAAAGATTTGTAAGATTAAAGGCTATCGTGAGGCTAAAGGCGCCAGAAGTATCTGCCCAGTTATCTTTCTTAAACCAATCGTCATCAATTTTCCCCAAGGCTGGATTAAAGGTTTGACTCAAAACAATTGTCGGGGTATATGTTTGCAAAAGCGTCGCCCGTAATTGCGTTTCCATAAGTTCTTTATTTTTATCAAGTTGTGCGAGTTCAAAGGAGCGTCCCAAATACTCTGCGATAAGTTCATCGGCATTGAATTCTTGGATATGCGGCGCTATTTCCCCCACAAGGACAATCTCCGTTCCCAAGGGCAGCCCAAGTAAAAAAGCAAAGAGCTCTTTTTGCTGTGCCAATAATAATTCTGCTTCCATGATTGCAGGTTTTTGCGTTTCAAGGGCCAGCTGAACTTGCAAGTACTGCAGCTCAGAAACTAAGCCGTTTTTGAAGTTTGCTTCCATTTGGGTTTTTCGCTTTTGGGCGCTTGCAAGTTTTTCTTTAGAAATAGCAAGGCTTCCCTCTTGTAAAAGCAAGCCGTAAAATGCTTTTTTTACATTTTGCTCGGTGTCGCGCCTTGCTGCCTCGTAGCTCAATAAGCCGGCTTCATAAGATTGCCTCGTTGCCTTTAAACCTTCAAAGAGAGCAGCATTTAAATTTAAGCTTATATTTAAACCGCCCATCACCTTCCACTTATCTTTTTCTTCAAGCTTTGTTGTAATTGTTGCAAACCCTGGTGGACTAGAAGGAATTGTTGTGCTCACTTCTTTTATGTTTGTACGTGCCATAGTGCCAGTTGCCTGTACGCTTGGCAAAAACACATTCCACGCATAGTCTTTTTCCGCTTTTTTCATACGCAAGTCAATTGCCATAGAAGAAAGCTGCACATTGTTTTGAAAGGCAAGACGAACCGCCTCATCGAGATGTATTGAAAGTGGTTCTGAAAAAACATACAGCATTGAAAAACACAAAGCAAAAAAAGAAATACTTTTTTTTGAATTGGAAAAGAATACCATTGGCACCTCCTGTGCTCAGCGAGAAAAAAAAACTGCTCTTATATAAAATACTTAGGAATAAGGCAAGAGGCAAGTTGAAAAAAAACTTTTTTACGAAAGCATTTTTTTAAACTCTTTCCTTACAAAGAAAATCGATACCGTTGCTGCAAAAAAATCTGCGATGGGTCCTGCATAGACAACCCCGTCAATGCCAAAGCGAAGCGGGAGTAAAAAAATAAGTGGGAGTAAAAATATAATTTGTCGTGTAAGGGATAAAAACATACCCTTATGCGGTTTTCCAATCGCGGTAAAAAAATTTGCCGAAATAGGTTGTATACAGTTTATAAAGGTAAAAAACATAAAGATACGAAAATAGAGCGTCGAGAAAGCAAAATATTCGGGAGAGCCCTCGCCAAAAACCGAAACAATCTGCCGTGGAAAAAGCTGAAAAAGCAAAAAGGCAAAGATAGATATAATCAAGGATACCTTGAGGGAGGTTTTATACGCCTCTTTTACACGGTCGTATTTTTTTGCCCCGTAATTAAAACTGACAACAGGTTGCATCCCCTGAGAAATACCAATAATAATAGAAAAGAAAATCATCGCTGTCTTTGTTATAACTCCAGCACTCGCAAGAGGAATAGCAGCGCCATAGGCTGACAAGGCACCGTAGAAAACGAGCGACTTATTCATAATAATTTGTACAAGCATCATTGCAGATTGATTAAAAGCCGGAGCAAGTCCCAAAATCATCGATTGTGAAAAATACTTCAC